>NZ_JAASUI010000005.1 GCF_014224155.1 Listeria cossartiae subsp. cossartiae
TATAGGGGCATAGTTTAAAGGTAGAACTGAGGTCTCCAAAACCTCCAGTGTGGGTTCGATTCCTACTGCCCCTGCCATATATTAAAATAATGGCGGATGTGGCGAAGTGGTTAACGCACCTGATTGTGGTTCAGGCATTCGTGGGTTCGATTCCCATCATCCGCCCTTTTTGTTTTTAAGTCTAATATAATTGTTGGGCCATAGCCAAGCGGTAAGGCAACGGACTTTGACTCCGTCATGCGTTGGTTCGAATCCAGCTGGCCCAGTTAATGCGGAAGTAGTTCAGTGGTAGAACATCACCTTGCCAAGGTGGGGGTCGCGGGTTCGAACCCCGTCTTCCGCTTTATAAATTGAACATTGTGCGGCGCCATAGCCAAGTGGTAAGGCAGAGGTCTGCAAAACCTTTATCACCGGTTCAAATCCGGTTGGCGCCTCCATTTGCATAATTAATGTTTTAAAGTTATAATTTATTATATTGTTACGCCGGCGTGGCGGAATTGGCAGACGCGCTGGACTCAAAATCCTGTGCCCGCAAGGGCGTGCCGGTTCGACCCCGGCCGCCGGTATACTATGATACCAACGTTTCTAACGATTCGTTGGTATTTTTTTAGTTCAAAGGTGGATTCTATTTGAAAGTTGTGTTATAAATAGAGTTGGTAAATACCCATTTTAAATATTCTCAAAAATAGATTACAAAAATGGGCAAATTATTTTTCTTGATCAAAGTGGTCTTTTGAAAGAAGATATTTTACAAGTCCAATATCCAGATGATTTGCTATTAGATGTTGGGTTTTATGGGAAGCAATACAAAATTTTTGTAATAAAGAATTTGAATTGGGAAGAACCTATTGTAGTTTGTACAGCAGTAGATTTTAATGATATGTTGCGAAAAGTACAAAAAGTAATTATTGAGTTAAGCAATACATAAAAAATTGACAGAGGTGACGAAATGACACAGATTACTTATTTAAATGGCGATGCAACAAATCCTGTGGCTAAAGGAAATAAAATTATTGCACATATTTGTAATGATGTAGGTGGTTGGGGAAAGGGCTTTGTTTTAGCTATTTCGAGAAAGTGGAAAGAACCTGAAAAAGCTTATAGAAAATGGTATAAAGATAAGAATGATTTTGAGCTGGGAGAAGTTCAACTAATTCCAGTGACTGAGTATATCAGCGTTTGCAACATGATTGGGCAGAAAGGAATTAAAACAGGCTCAAAAGGTGCGCCTATTCGATATGAAGCGGTGGAAAGCTGCTTAGAAAAATTAGGTGAAATGGCGAAAGAGCAACAAGCGAGTATTCATATGCCGAGAATTGGGTGTGGATTAGCTGGTGGGAAATGGGAAGTTATCGAACCTATTATCAGAAAAACACTCATAGATAACGGTATTGAAGTCTATGTTTATGATTTTGATTAAGAATGGAATGATTTCCATTTGCATTTATATGTGATTTTTTTAACAAGTGAAAGGCAGATAGCTGTTATTGATTAATCTTTTACGGAGAGGATAGTTATGCTTACGAATTATATTGAAAAGGATATCAAAAGGAAATGTTTGATTTGTGATTTTCTACTTAAGAATAAGCATACGAATTTAGATGAAATTGCGGAATGTATGGGGACCTCGCGGGTGACGGTAAGGTCAGATATTCATGCGTTGAATGAGGAATTGGATGACTTGATTGTTATCCAGATGAAAGAATGTGCGGATGATTGGGTGTATCGGTGTCAGTTGCAAAATGGGGCGACGGAGCGGAAAGTTTTGTATAAGTTGTATGATAACTCGATGTTTTTGAAATGTGTGGCTTTTTTTGTTACGAATGTGGAGGAGCATAAGTTTACTGATTTTATGGATGCTTATTTTATTTCTCATTCGCATGCGTATCGGTTGAAGCATAAGGTAGAGGAGTTTCTTCGGGAAATTGATTTGAGGCTTGAGAATAATCGGATTACTGGGAAAGAGTACCGGGTTAGATATTTGATTGCGCTTTTGCAGGCGGAATATGGTGTGGATATTTATCCACTTTTGGATGAAGAAAAGAAATTGATTGATGACTTTATGGCGACTTTGAATTTGCGGATTAATATTGATTCATTGGCGCATAATGCGGAAGGTCATGCATATTTTCGGTCGCTGATTTCGATGGTATTTAAAAGGGATATTCCGACCAGTGCGATTATTTTGGATGAACAGTGTCAGAAATATATTGAGTCTTCGAGGTTTCTTGATATGGTTCGAAAAAGTAGTAAGGAAACGCTCGAAAAGGGACTTGGCACGGAGTTTTCGTATAATGATTATTTGTATTTGATGTTGATTTATTATTCGACTAATTTTAGTATTATTGATGCTTCGATGAAAAAAGTGGAGCTCGAACAGTTTAATGAATTGATCTTGAAAAATGAGGATTTGCAGTCTTTGATTGATTTGTTTGAGGAATATTTTGGTGAGGAAGTTGTGAATCACTCGCTTTTTCGGGCGGCTCTTTGTTATTTTTTGAAGAAGACGTTGTTTAACTTGCAGGGGCTTATTCCGAGTAATGAGCGGTTGTTGGATAAGAAGTATCAGCCACTTTACTTAGTTGTGAAAAGTGTATTGGAGCGTTGGAATGAGGCGAGTGGGCGGCGGACGTTGTTGAGTGATTCGCATATTAATTATTTGACGATTCATTTATATCCGCTTATTTATAAATGGAATAATCCGGTGCAAATTTGTATTTTTTCGTTTAATTTGATTAATTTTGAGTCGTGTAAGTTTCAGGTGGAACAGGAGCTTGGGCGGAAGGTGACGGTGCATGAGACGATGTTTAATTCAGTGGATGAGTTAAATAAAGTTTTAGCGGAGTCGAGTGAGCCGACCATTGTGCTATGTCATCCGAACTGTGAAATGGAATTGAAGGAAGTAGTGCAAGGGGTGATTATTCCGATTTCATTGGCGTTTTTTGATCGAGATTTAGAAGATTTGGAAAGTGCGATTCAGTCGCTTAGAATAAAAGAACATGAAAAAAGGCTAGCCTATTTGAGGGGCTAGCCTTTTTCTTAGTGTGTGAAGCCGTGGACGCCGGATTGTTGGGAATCGTGGAAAAGAATGTGGGCGTTGTTTAGTTCTTCGATGGACGCTTGGAAGTCTTGGATGAACTCTTCTGCCATATTAAAACCGAGGTCGGCGCGGCAGACGTAACGTTGGATGATGATATTTTCCAGATTTTTTGGTAGTGGGTATGCGGGAACTTGCCAGCCGCGCATTTGGAGGCGGTCCGCTAAATCGTATAATGTCCATTTTACATTGGCGTCGTCTTTTAGTTTATAGCAGACGATTGGTAAATGGGAACCGTCGTTGTATATGTCGAAGTAGCCGGTTTGTTCGACTGCGTGTGCAAGGTATTGTGCGACGTCGCTAGTTTTTTGGTGAATGGTGCGGTAGCCTTCGAAACCGTAGCGTAAGAAATTATAGTATTGGCCGATAATGTGGCTGGCGCTGCGGGAGAAATTGATTTGCATGGTTGGCATTTCTCCACCAAGGTAGCTGACTTTAAAGATGAGTTCTTCCGGTAGGTAGCTTTCATCTTTCCAAAGGACCCAACCGATACCTGGATAAACGAGGCCGTATTTGTGACCGGAAGTATTGATTGAGATAACGTTTTTCAAGCGGAAGTCCCAGATGATGTCAGGTTCGACAAATGGGGTGAAGAAACCACCGCTTGCTGCATCGACGTGAATGTAGACTTTGTAATCGGTTTTGCTATTGTATTCTTCTAGTTTTTCGTTGAGAGCGTAAATGTCGTCGTAGCGGCCGGTGTAAGTAATGCCGAGGATGCCGACCACGCCGATTGTATATTCATCGACGTAATCAAGGACTTGGTCGGTATTGAGTTGCATGTGGTCTTTATCCATTGGAACAACGCGCATATCAATATCCCAGTAGACGCAGAATTTTTCCCAACAAACTTGGTAGCCGGATGAGATAACTAGATTTGGTTTTTGGGCATAAATATCAAGACCAAGTTTTTCCGCGCGTTTTCTCCAAGCAAATTTCATCGCCATTCCGCCAAGCATGCAAGCTTCACTAGAGCCAATTGTCGAAGTCCCCATGAATTTTTGATCCTTAGGTGCATGCCATAAGTCGGCGATAATATTAACGCAGCGATTTTCTAATTCGGCTGTTCTTGGGTACTCCGATTTATCGATGGCATTTTTTTCTAAGGTTTCGGACATTAATTTGGTTGCTTCGTCCTCCATATAGGTTTGGCAAAAAGTAGCTAGGTTTTGGCGCGCGGAACCTTCATCTAAAAGTTCGTCTTTTACTAAACGATAGGCAATTCGAGGTTCGAGTGGTTCTTTTCCGAGAGTGTATTTAGGGATATCACGATCCTCTGCACTTGATCCGAAAACGGGTTCTAAATAACTTTCTTGATTTTCTTTACTATATAACATGATTTTTTCCTCCTATAATTTGTCTTGATTCATAATATGTTTTTCGTCGGGATTAATAATGTGTTCGCCGCGAGCTCTTGGATGGGTGAATTTATTGATGTCGCTTGCGCCTAAATGCGTAATATCTTTTGGTGTGATGTCTTTTTTATCGTGCACGGCGTAGATGATAAATGGAATTAGCACGGTGACGATAAAGCTAATCGATAAGATAACAATGTAGGTCATATCGCTTTTTGCGGCGATAGATGCTGGTGGAACAAATGAGATACATAAAGCGAAAACGGATGTTACTAAGCCGATTAGCGCCACAATCACTTTAACAATTTTGCCACCAGGGATTTGGTAAGTGCGTTTTAAGCTCGATTTTTTGAAAATAAGTACTAAATAACCGATGAAAAAGAGTAAATAGCCGACTAAATAAATGACAACGGTTAAGGAAATTGCGGTTAGGAAGGATAAATTATTTCCGCCACCACCAAATGTGAGAATTGCTGCCCAAATGGTCACTACGATACCTTGAACCATAATTAGTGGGACAGGGACGCCGTGTTTATTTACTTTTTTCATTTTTTCGGGAAGTAAGCCTTGTTCGGCTGCAGTGTACATGCCGCGTGATGGACCGACTACCCAGGCACTGACTTCACCCATGACGCCTAGCGCAATCATTATCGCGATTAGTTTTACTGCCCAACCTAAGCCGGAACCAAAATGTAAAATTAATGCTTGGAATGTTTGCACGACGCCGGAGCTGAGGGATAAATCTTTTAAAGGTAACACAGCGGAGATAGTTAAGCCGCCGATTGTATTCAGCGCGATCGCCAAAATAACGAGCATAATCATTGCTAGTGGATAATCGCGTTTTGGGTTGGTCATTTCATTGACGTGGCTCGCGGAAGCTTCAACACCCATGTAAGCGAGTATAAATGACACGAAGATGACTAATGTTGAAGCTTTTGAGAAATCCGGGATAAACGCCTCTTTGGAAAAAGTGACATGAAGGGGATTTCCGCCAGCAACGTAAGCAATACCTAAAATAAATAAAATAATTGCTGGGATGAGAATACCGATAATAAAACCAAATTTCGCGATTTTAGCTGTGTTTTTCGTACCGCCTAATTGGGAAAAAGTAAGTCCCCAAAAGATAACTAACACACCGATAAATTTAATAAAAGGATTCGATTCGAGTGCGGGAAAATCAAATACGTAGGATAGCGCGCCGAGAATAAAGTAAATCATTGTCACGAATCCGACCGTTATTTGAAACCACTGAAAGAAGATCGCGGCAAAACCGAAACGTTCCCCGAGTGTATTTCCGACCCAAGAAAAAATACCGCCTTCTTGCCAACCATCCACCGTCGCCATTTCTGCTGCACATAAAGCGACAGGCAAAAACCATAAAAATCCGCCAAGAAGTAGGAAAAAAACTAGATGAAAGCCGGAAGTGGCAAATGTTGGATATTCATAAACTGTCATAACCATCGAAGCCGTAATGGCGAAAAATCCGAATAAGGTTAAAGACTTTGCTTGTTTAGACATTGTATGTTACCTCCCAATTTTTTGTTTGCAAAAATACAACTAAACGAAGCTATAAGTAATTAGAATGATGCTTAATTAATGGTAAATGTGATTTTTTTGGAACATCATCAGTTAACACGAGAAAAGCACCTCCTAAGTAATTGTTTGTTGGAACATGTATAAGGTTAGCACGTTTGTTTTCGAAAATTATTCCAGTTTTTTTCTTAGCTAAGGAAAATTTTTGAGACAATGCTTATAGTTGTTCTATTCGCAGCAAACGCATTCATTAAATTTTTTTCCATTTTTAGTAAAAAACTCTTGCACTTTAAAAAAAATGGGTGTATTGTATATAGATGTTAAATGTCCATTAAGGATATTGAAAGGTAATAATGGGAAGAGGGAGGATTTAATGATGAAGTTGAGCAAAAGTATGGACCAGGTATTTTGTATTATGACGATGTTGTACACCCAGAAGGTAGATGTTCCCATTTCTTCCGTAACTATTCATCACCGTTTGCGTGATTCGTCACCGTCTTACATTAGTAAAATTTTGAGAAAGTTAGTCGTTAGTGGGCTGATTAATTCCGTGTCAGGTAATAACGGCGGCTTCACACTTGCTAAAGACCCGGAGGAAATTAATTTGCTGGATATTGTAGAAGCAGTGGAAGGGAAAATCGATACATACCCAGATTCAGACTTAATCCACACGGTTTTCTCGGACTATCATGAATTTGCAGAATCCGGTATTCACACCATTACAAGTGCTTTTAGAAACGCTGATAAAGAATACGCTAATTATTTATACTCACAAAAATTATCTGTTTTAGTAGAGCAAGTGATTGGGAAAGAACGAACCACTATCATAGATTGGAACGAAGCGTAATAAATCTTTAAAAGAAAGAAGTGCGGTAATAAAATGGATATGGTAAAAAATGAGTGGAAAAAATTATTTAAAAACAAAATACTACTTTTATCATTTGTAGTTATTCTGTTTATTCCACTTTTATATGCAAGCTTTTTCTTAAAATCCGTCTGGGATCCGTACGGCAAAACAGGGGATTTACCAGTAGCGGTAGTTAACAATGACAAACCGGTTGATTATAATGGTCAAACGATGGATGTTGGCGATCAGTTAGTCACAAAACTGAAAAGCAACAAAGAACTCGATTGGAATTTTCTTTCCAAAGAAGATGCGGAACAAGGCTTAAAAGATGGCAAATATTATATGGTTGTCACAATTCCAAAAGATTTCTCTAAAAATGCAGCATCCGTTTTAGATAAAGATCCGAAAAAAATGGAACTATCCTATAAAACAAACGGCTCGCTGAACTATTTAGGTCAAGTCGTGAGTGAACAAGGAGCCAAACAACTGAAAAGCGAGGTTTCCGCTGAAGTAACAAAATCCTACGCGGAAGCAATTTTCGATAAAATTAAAGAGTCAGGTGAGGGATTCGCCCAAGCTGCAGATGGCTCTGGAAAAATTAAAGATGGCCTCGTGAAATCACAAGAAGGTAATAAAACTATTTCAACCAACTTAAAAACGCTCGCAGATAGCTCTTTAACATTCAAAGATGGCGCTAATACACTAGAAGTTGGCTTGAAAACTTATACAGATGGCGTGAACACTGCAGCAGCTGGTGGGGATAAACTAAACGCGGGTGTTTCGACACTTGCAGCTGGTGTAGGACCACTGAAAGACGGTGTGGCTGCACTTGACGGCGGGGCAACAAAATTATCAAATGGAGTTTCTACTTATACATCAGGCGTAGACACTTTAGCAGGTGGAATTAATCAAGCGTACACAGGATCTACTGCCTTATCTGCTGGACTGAACAAAATGAACGGCAGTGTACCGGCTCTAGCATCTGGTGTCACACAACTAAATGATGGTCAAAAAAGTCTGGCAACCGGCTTAGATTCACTCGTTGCTGGTAGCGACAAACTTTCAGCAGGACTAAAAGAATTAGATGGCAATTTAACCGATCCACAAGGCAAAATTGCGCAACTAAAACAAGGTATGAACGACTTACAACAAGGAATCGACCAGTTAAATCAAAGTGTAAACGGAGAAGATGCAGCACTTGCTAAACAGCTGGAAGCACTGCAAAAAAGTTTAACTGATTTACAAAGTGGTTTAACATTTATTAAATCCAATGCGAACTTCGATGCTGAAGCGATTAAAACAAAAATTAATGCAACAGCCGGCGTAAGCGCAGAAGATAAACAAAAAATCATTGATGCGATTCAAGCCGATTTAGATAAAGAAACACAAAAATCTGCCACTCAAGTAGCGACAGTAGAACAATTACAAAGCGGTTTATCAGGTCTTGATTTGGCAGCACTGCAAACACAAGTCAAAGAATTACAAACTGGTGTAGCGAAAATTTCTGCTGGTTACAAGACAGTTCACGGTGGAACAAACGAAGCATTCAACAGCATTCACCAAGCGATTAACGGCTCTGGTAGCCAAACATTACTCGGTGGTGCGAACCAACTAACTGCTGGACTAAAATCAGCACAAGCCGGTAATTCGAAATTAGTTGCTGGAACGAACCAACTGAACAGCCAAATTCCAACGCTAACTTCTGGCGTCGGTCAACTAGCTGCTGGTAGCGCCAATATGGAAAATGGTTTAAGCCAGCTAAATGATGGCGGTAATAAACTTGCAAGCAATTCAGCGGCATTACGTTCTGGGGCAACAGAGTTACAAGGCGGAACAAACCAATTAGCCGCTAAAGTACCAACACTAGCTGGCGGAGTGAATCAACTACAAGCAGGTTCAAGCCAATTAGCAGGTGGTCTAAACCAATTATCAGCGAACTCACCAAAACTAGTTTCAGGCGTAGGGCAACTCGCAGACGGATCTTCTAAAATTGCCGATGGTTCTTCTAAACTAGCGAACGGTTCCTTCCAATTAGGCGATGGACTAACTAAATTAACAGACGGAAGCACAGAATTAACAGACAAACTTGCAGATGGAGCACAACAAGTAAAAGATACAAAAGCAACCGATAAAACATTCAACATGATTGCCGCTCCAACTAAACTCGCACATAATGAATATACACATGTAAGTAACTATGGTCACGCATTAGCACCATATGTGTTATCACTTGCTTTATACGTTGGCGCACTAGTGTTCAACTTCATTATGCCAATCAGACGTGTTTCAATGGAAGGTCAACCAGCCTATAAATGGTGGTTAAGTAAACTATCACTTGGTTTTGTCGCAGCTGTTGCGATGGCACTACTTGAAGGTGGCATCATGATTGCACTAGGACTAAGACCAGATAGCATCGTTGAATTCTTTGGAACAGCAATTATTACTGCACTTGCATATATGTTCCTTATCATGCTCCTTGCGATGACATTTGATAATCCAGGACGTTTCATCGCGATGGTATTACTCATTGTTCAATTAGCGGGATCAGGCGGAACATTCCCAATGCCGCTTACTGGATGGTTCTTCAACTTAATCCATCCGTTCCTACCAATGACTTACTCGATTTATGCCTTTAGAGAGTCGCTGGCAGCCGGCATGGGACCAAATGTATACAGTATGTCAATGCTCGTTCTTACAATTATCATGATTGCATGTGTTGGCTTACTATATCTATCCATGAGCCACTTGAAAAAACGTCATGATGCGCACGAATCAGCATTAGATGATAATCAAAAATTAATGGCTTTAGAAAACTAAAATAGTGAAATCCTTATAAAGTAGCTACTACTTTATAAGGATTTTTTTGTATTTAAAAGAAAGTGGCTAACGATTTCCTATGCTTAGGAAATAAGAATAATTGTGAGGTTTTTTTGTATGCGCTATCATAAGGTTATAACAGCTTAGGGAAAGGAAATGAAATTAATGAAAGCATTAGAACGATTTCTGTCAAAATGGCTATTACCATTTGCAAAAGTTTTAGAAAGTAACACCCAGATGAAGGCAATACGTCAAGGAATGATGGCATTAGTACCAATTACTTTAGTTGGTGCTGTACCTGTATTATTCCAACAATTAGGCGGAATTCCAAAATTGCCTAGTTGGATCGCATCTGTTGCCGCGTATATTAACAACATTACCTCACCGATTTATTTTGCTACATTCGGTTTGATGTCTGTGTATGTTGCTGTTTTTGTTGCCTATTACTATGCCAAGGAACGTAACTTATGGGACATTGGTGCAATTGTTACAGCTTTAATGAGCTTTGTAGTTGTTGCTGTACGACCTCTTGAAACTGGCGGAAGTGATGTTACTTATCTTGCCGGTGAAGGAATTTTTGTCGCGTTAGTTATTAGCTTATTATCCGTAGAAATTCTGCACATTTTTAAAAACAAACTGAAATTTACTATTAATTTAGGGCAAGGTGTTCCAACGCCGATTTTACGCTCTTTTGAAAACCTATGGCCGATTTTATTCTCCGTTTTAATCATTGCTATTTTAAGTTTCGGGGTGGAATCACTTAGCGGTATTCGTGTCGTTGCGTTGATTCAAACATTATTCTCGCCACTAACTTCACTTGTAAATACGCTACCTGGTATTATGTTAATCATTTTTATTCAACAACTTTTATGGTGGTTTGGTATTCATGGTTATTCTGTAATGGCGCCAGTTTGGCTTAGTGTCGCTTTCCAAAATGTAGACGCAAACGCAGCTGCACTTGCAAAAGGAGAGCCACTTTCTTCCATGCTTATTTTTACACCTGACTTCATGTGGAGTATCGTTGGTGTAACAGGGGCTGGGGTGACCGGAGCACTGGTCGTTATCATGATGTTCTCTAAATCGAAACGCTATAAAACGCTTGGTAGATTAGCATTACTTCCAACATTCTTCAGCATTAATGAGCCAGTAATGTTTGGTGTTCCAATTGTATTAAACCCGAGATTCTTCATTCCAATGATGGTGGCACCTCAAATTGCTGCACTGATTGGTTGGTTCTCTATCAAATTAGGACTAATGAATCCATTTACGATGGTTTCTCCGTATGTTCCAGTTCCAATCGGCGCGATTATCGCTTCATTTGACTGGAGATATGTAATCGTACTTGGCTTAATCTTGATTTGCTCAGCACTTATTTACTATCCATTCTTTAAACTTGCAGAAAAAGAGGCGCTTACGCAAGAAAACAGCGGTGATTTGGAAGCTAGTTTAGATGATTTCGATTTTTAAGTAGGAAAGGACGATAGTTATGAAAATTATGTTAGTATGTTTTGGCGGATTATCCACTTCTATTTTAGTAAAAAAAATGGAAGAAGCTATTGCCGCGTCAGAAAAATTTAAAGATAAAGGTATTACAATTGAAGCTTGGGGTAAAGATGAGTATTCGGATCACCTAGACAACGTATCGATTGTTTTACTTGGACCACAATTGTCAATGGCTTACGAGCAAGTAATCGAAACAACAAAAGAACGAGGTTTAAATGTGCCTGTTGAGGTTATTGATAAAGAAGACTATGGAAATATGAATGCAGTTCCAATTCTTATCGCTGCTTTCAAAAAAATTAAAGAAGCTGGTACGACTTCATTTACGACGGAGGGGAACTAATGGAAGGCACAGAATTACAATCATTTAAAATCATTTCAAGTGCTGGAGATGCGTCTTCCTTGTTCCTAAAAGCAATCCAACATGCGGAAAAAAGTGAATTTGATAAAGCGGAAGAATGTATCGAGCAAGCGAATCAGTCTTTAAGAGATGCGCATCACGTACAAACAGCTCTTATTCAAGAAGAATCTGGTGGCGATGCTAAAGAAGTTTCTCTACTCCTTATTCATGCGCAAGATCATTTAATGAATGCTTTCGTTTACTGCGATCTAGTAAAATCAGTGCTTAATTTGTATAAGCGCTTGGACGAAAAGTAAGGAGAGAGCAACAATGAAGTTAATTATAAATGCAGATGACTTTGGATTCACACGTGCTATCAACTACGGAATTATCGATGCGCATAATTTAGGTGTGCTCACTTCAACGACCTTAATGGTTACGATGCCAGCATTTGAACATGCCGTGGAGCTATCTAAACAAACACCAACACTTGGAATTGGTTTACATCTCAATTTAACACTTGGGAAACCAATGACAAATGGCGCATCTTTAGTTGATGAAACTGGTGAAATGATTAAGCCAAAATTTATTACGCCGGATTATCCGTATGTTGAAGAAGAAGTTTACCAAGAGTTTAAAGCGCAGTACCAAAGATTCGTTCAATTTATGAAGAAAAAGCCAAGTCATCTAGATAGTCATTTATTCTCAACGGATATTTATCAAGCGGCGAGTAATGCTGCGAAACGGCTTGCGGAAGAAGTGGGTATTCCGCTCCGAAATCACGATACTAATGGATTTGAACATGTAGAATTTATGTGGGAAAAGCCACTTGAAATTCCGTATGGAGCATATGAAAACTTAGATTATATTTATGATTATGCGTCTTCCATTTTATGTTATGATTATGTAGAAATCATGACTCATCCTGGTTATCTTGATAGTTTTATTCTGGAAAATTCGACATTTTCAACGCCGCGCGCGAATGAATTAGAAAGTTTGATTTCCACAAGAATGCGCCAGTTTATTAATGACAATATTGTAGAATTAATTTCCTATCATGATATTCCAAAAAAATGAAATAGGTGATTAAAAAATGCTTAATCAACGTCAAAAAAACATTTTAAGTACATTGTATAATGAAAATAATTGGCTACTTGGGAAAAAATTAGCGGACTTATTCCGAATAAGTGATCGGACAATTAGAAATGATATACGTGTTATTAAAGAAAATTTAGGTGAGGATTTTATCTTTACGTCTAAAAAGTTGGGATATGCCTATAATATGGAAAAACCATTCCCATTTGACGTTGAGGAGCAAACCGGAGTCGAACAAAAACGAATTGCTCTATTAATTCAAAAATTACTTGTAGATGATGGAGTGGACCTTTATGAATTTGCAACAGAAACGTTCACTTCTGAATCTACTATACAACGTGACATTCAGTGGCTACGCGGTTACTTTGAACAGCTGCTTGGCCTAGATGTTGTTATTCATTCGAGTGATGGGGTCTATGCAATTAGCGCCACACCACTAATGAAAATGGAATTATTAAACCGGATTGCGAGTTTTGATGATGCTTTGAAAATAGTGTTATTAACGAAATGCTTTCCGGAGATTAACCATGATAAAATCCGCCAAATCGTTTTGGCGGTGATGGATGAACACAAGCTAGTTTTAAAATATTTTGATGAAACTATTTTACTCGCGCAACTTATTTATGGTAGTGCGTTTTACCGAAAACATCCAGATTTACAGACAACTTTGGACATTCATAATCCGTTTTTACAACAACTTTTTGAGCGATTACAACAAGAGGGTTATGATGTTTCTACAGAAATGAAACAGTTTATCGTAGCGGCTCATGAGAAGATCGTTACGATGAATGCTTTTGAAGCAAAAGTTACGACCGAAATGGTGCTCGATGATGGTTTATATCAAGAAATTTTACTAGTTTTAGAAGAGATAAAACAGGTATATTTGATCGATTTTACGACTGATTTAGAAATAACGAGTGATATGACAAAACATATTTTTATTGCGCTTGAACGAGCTAAACGAGGTATCGTTATTAAAAATCAAGTTACCCATATCATTACGCAGCAGTACAGTTATTTACTTGATATTGCTATCTTTATTGGTGAAAAATTACTCGAACGTCTTGGGGTCATTTTGAATCAAGAGGAAATTATTTTATTAGTCATGTATTTGTATCAATATTACCGAAAAATAGAAGCTAGACACCAATTGAACCAAGTAGTACGAATTGCATTAATTGTTTTGGAAGGCAAGGCCGCACTGTATTACTTGCGTGAACAATTGGCAGAAGTTTTAAGAAGCGTCAATGTAGAAGTGATTGAAGTTACGGACAACGCGCAGTTTCAATTGTTATTATCGGAAAACATCGATGTCGATTTGTGCATTTCTACTAAAAAAGTAGATTTACCAGCAGAAGTCCCATGTATCGTTTTATCGGGTAATATCGGTTTAATTGAAGAAGTGACAATCAAAAAGCAACTTTCGGCAACGATGGAAGCGAATAAACAGAAGAAATTTGCCTATATTAAAGAGAAATATTTGCATGAAGAATTGTTTTTAACTAGCTATGAGTATGAGCAGAAATATCAAGCAATCGAAGTGCTCAGTCAATATTGTATTGATAAAAATTATGTGCCGGCTAGTTTTACAGAAAAATTATACAATCGCGAGCAACTCTTCTCGACGGCGATTCCGACAGGCATTGCGCTACCTCACCCGATTAAAAATGTCGCCAATAAAAGCGGTATCCTATTTTGCATTTTGAAAAAACCGTGTACGTGGGATACGCATAAAGTTAGCCTTATAACCATCCCGATGATTGAAGAATTAGATGGAACGGAAGCGCCACTCATTAATGATTTTTTGTCATTGATAGCATCGAATAAATCCTATGTAGAAAAAATAAGTGAGTGCGGGACATATGATCAATGCATAGCGTTACTACAGACTATTTATAACAACAACGATTAAGTATAAGGAGTGATTAGACATGAAAAAACAAATTATTACTATCGCCGGTGGTGGCAGTACTTACACACCTGGGATTATTCAAGCAGTACTAAATGGTCAAGAAAGATTGCCAGTTGCGGAAATTCGTTTATATGATATCGATGCAACCAGAAATGACAACATGTATTTAATCATTCAATACATGTTAGACCAACAAGGATTTTCTTCTATTAAATTAGTTCAAACATTAAGCCCGAAAGACGCATTTACTGGTGCAGACTTTATCTTCTCGCAAATTCGCGTTGGCGGACTTAAAATGCGTGAAAAAGATGAAAAAATCCCGTTGAAACATGGCTTAGTCGGACAAGAAACATGTGGACTTGGTGGGTTTTCATACGGACTACGCAGCATTGGTCCACTTTTAGAATTAGTTGGATATATTCAAAAGTATGCACCTGAAGCGTGGATTTTAAATTATACGAACCCGGAAACAATTATTTCTGAAGCAGTACGCAGACAATTCCCTGGTATTCAAATGATTAATGTTTGTGATATGACGATTGGAATTGAAGATACACTAGCAAAAAATTATGGTTACGACCGTGACAATTGGATTGCTACGTACTACGGTTTAAATCATTTTGGTTGGTATACAAAAATCTATGATAAATCCTTAAAACGTGACATTATGCCAGAACTATTAGAAAAACTAAAAGTACAAGAAATCAAAGAAGAAGATCCAAGTTGGAATCGTGCGTTCAACATGATTCGCTTCATGGTACAAAACTTCCCAGATAACTTACCGAATAACTATCTAGAATATTACTTGTATCCAGATATGTATGTGGATTACGCAGATCCAAACTATACACGTGCCAACACAGTCATGGATGGACGCGAACAAAAAACACATGAAATGGCAGAAAAAATCCGTAACAAAGCAAAAGGTGATGTTCTTGATTTCTACTTCGGTGTACACGGCTTATACATTGTAGATATCGCAACATCTTTGCTAAATGACGAGAAAAGTCGCTTTATGCTAATTGTAGAAAACAAAGGAGCGATTCCTAACTTACGTAGTGACGCAGTAGTGGAAGTACCAGCGTATGTGGGTGCGACTGGTGTGGAAGCAATTTCGTTACCTGCGATTGGCGATTTCCACAAAGGGATGATGGAAGCGCAAGTTGCTGCTGAAAAACTTTTAGTAGACGCATTCTTTGAAAATTCCTATCAAAAAGCTTTGCAAGCATTCACGCTTAACCAATCCGTACCAAATGCAACAGTTGCTAAAAAAGTGCTGGATGAAATGATTATTGAAAATGAAGCCTTTTGGCCAGTTTTAAAATAGTAGTTAAAGACATCGTATCGTGATGAAAATTCATGGTACGATGTTTTTTGTTGTGTAATGGGGCGCCTTCCCTGCAAAGAAATGCTATAATTAAACTATTAACGAGCGAAAAGAGGTATTGCATTATGAAAAAAATAGTATTTGTAGATGTAGACGGAACGCTTGTAAGTGATGATGGACTTGTTCCAGAATCAGCCAAAACAGCGATTATCCAAGCCCGCAACAACGGACATCAAGTATATTTATGCACAGGACGTTCAAAACCAGAACTATATGATACGATTTTATCGATTGGATTTGATGGTATTATTGGCGCTGGTGGCGGCTACATCGAAGTAGATGACGAAATCATTTACCATAAAAAAGTAGCAAATGAAGATGTGGTTCATATGGTAGATTTCTTTATGGAAAAAGAATTAGACTTTTATTTAGAATCAAACGGGGGCTTATTTGCGAGTCCGAATCTGGAAGCCCGTTTAGATAAATTAGTGTATGGTGATGTGGAAAATGACCCAATCGCACGCGAGAAAAAAATAAACAACCCACATCCGTTTGTCCAAGGTTTAACTTACGGCGAAACAAACCTGTATCGTACAGATGTGAATAAAGCTTGTTTCTTAGAAAATAAAGCTGTACCATTTGAAGAAATTAAAAATGAATTTAGCGGTAAATTTGAAGTAATGCATTGTACTGTGCCTATTTTTGGGGATGACAGTGGAGAATTAATGGTTCCAGATATTCATAAAGCGACGGCGATTGAATTCTTGCTCCAACATATTGGCGGCGATAAAAAAGCGACAATTGGTATTGGTGACGGCATGAATGACGCTGAAATGCTTGTATACTGCGAAACTGGTATTGCGATGGGGAACGCCAAAGAAGAATTAAAACAACTGGCGGATGATGTAACTAAATCAGTTGATGAAGATGGCCTATTTGCTAGTTTCCAAAAACACGGCTTGATTTAGAAATAATAGTTCGGGTAATGAAAACCTATAGAGGAGGATATTTTAATGAAGTTAATTAGAACAAAAACATACGAAGAAATGTCACAAGAAGCACTGGAAGTTGTCAAACAAGTGATTAATGCAAGTGATAACCCAGTCATCAATACTACAACAGGAGCAAGTTTTGATGGTATGTTCGAAGGGCTTGTCAAAGGGATTAATGCAGGCGAAATCCCAATCGAAAAAGTATTTTTAATGAATTTAGATGAGTATGTAGCGAAACGCGATGATTCTTTCACGGTTTACACCTACATGCACCAAAAATTCTATGATTTAATTACCAAAATGCCAAAAAGAGTAGAATTGTTAGATGGAAGTTTGGCTGATTTTACAGATGAAATTGCTCGATATAAGAAAATTTTGGCTGAAAACGAACGTGATTTACAAATTTTGGGCTTAGGAGTGAACGGGCATCTTGGCGCAAACGAACCAGGTACGCCATTTGACGCACGTTTGTTTTTAGCAGATAGCGATGAATCTACTATCAAAAGTACGATTATGTATAACAAGTTAAAAGAAGATGAAGCACCGTCCCAAATGCTTACACTTGGCTTAGCAGACATGATGGATGCGAAACAAATCTTAGTAACTGCTTCCGGTGAACGTAAAGCAGAAGCGGTCAAAGGGTTACTTGAAGGACCGATTGACGAAAGTTGCCCAGCATCAATTTTACGAAATCATCCGAATGTGGTCTTTATTATCGATGAAGCGGCAGGATCATTACTTACTAACCATTAAAAAAGGGGTGGAAACATGAGAAAGCTATACACATATTTCGTTTTAATTCTCGGTGTGGCGATGATTGGTCTTGGTATTTATTTGATGTTTAACCCAAGCACATCACTGCAAGCACTAACTATTTTTATTGGGATTATTTTAGTTTTAAATGGGATTAATGAAGTGATTTCTTATTTTGGCGAACGAAAATATTGGAGCATTTCCAAATGGATTATGCTAGATGGAATTCTATCTATCCTAGTTGGTGGATTTGCAATTTTTGAGTCAAATATGGCGGAACGTATTTTCATTATCATTTTTGCGATTTGGATTTTAGCATCCGCAATTTTACGAATCTTAACGGCTTTTGCTGTCAAAGGTTTTCCGGGGTGGACATTGTTACTTATTATGGGGATTATCGGACTAATTATTGCGGTCATTTCCTTGTTCACGAATACATTAGTTGCAATTGCGATTGGCATTATTCTTGGATTATTTTTCGTCTTCCAAGGAATTACCTGTCTATCACTTTGGTGGGTTATTCGAAAAGGTGAGTCTGGGAAATAATGAGGTATTTTTATATTAATTTCCAATAAAACGTTAAAAAAATAACATTGTAAAAAGTGTGTCAGTAATTTTGTCACAAAATGGACAAAAGAAGCGAGTAGATGGTTCTTTGAGAACTATTCACTCGCTTCTTTTTTATTATGATAAAGGGAGCTGCAATGGCGTAATGATTTTTAGGAGGCAAAACAAATGCAAGAAAAGTTTACTATGGAATTGATGCTTACTTTGACAAACGACCCAAGATTTCAAGAAGTAGCAGAACTAGTGTATTGGGACGAGGACGAAATCATTAACTGCCCAGAAAATAGTGAGTATGTTTACGCAATTGATGAAGGCAACGTAACACAATGTGCCGAGAGAAACAGTTCTTGGGGCAAAGGAAGTATCCTTGGCTTTACGCGAGAACAAACAACTATTAAACCACTTTGTAAAACTGTAGCATGGAAAATCCCCTTAATATACGTGGACGAAATATTGAAAACGATGGGCGACATGGATATAGCAGATTTAACTGCCGTAGAAATGAACTTTTTAGATAGAGGAGCAAATGACTGTATTCAGTGGTTCATTAAAGAAATGCCATTGAGACTGCACACTACCTCATGGAAAATTGCGCAAGATTTTTTCCGTCAAGAAATCATGCAAGTTGTCTCGAAAGAATTATGTGCTTTCCAAGTAAAGGAACTGAAAGAGCACGGCATTCTTTTTGAATTAGGCTATTATCTTGAAATAGATGTGGCAGAATTTCATAGCTATTTGAGAGATATAGCGTATGATAAAAGAGTAAAAAAAATTAATTGAAATATTTCCTATATTAGCACAGACAAATATTCAAATTCATAGTACACTTAGAAGTAACCATGATAGGGATTTATCACCAGTCCCTTATTAGCCACCAGCAAATTTTGCTAGGTGGTTTTTTGGTGAAATTTTTCTTTGCGAAAGTGGTTGGGTGTGATACCCTAAAAAAGGTGAGTTTTAATGAAGGGAAAGTGTAGGAAATGACAAAATGGTTACCAAAGGATTTATGGATTGTTATTATTGGAATGGTGTTACTATATACAGGGCTCTCGTTTATTTGGCCTTTTAATATGATTTATATGACACAAGAGTTAGGGATGTCGACAACGGATGCTTCATTAGTATTGTTGATTAATTCAGGTGTAGGAATTATTTCTAGCATTATCGGTGGACTTATTTTCGACCGTTTTTCTGGTTTTATTTCGCTTACGATTGGCACGATTATTTTAGTGCTTTCAACGGCTTCGCTATGCTTCTTTCACGGATTTCCGTTCTTTATTTGGAATTTATGGGCGGTTGGAATCGCGATGGGAATGGTGTTTTCAGGACTTTATGCGGCGGCGGGGTTAACACATCCGACTGGCGGAAGAACTGGGTTTAATGCGATTTATGTGGCGCAAAATATCGGCGTTGCTATCGGGCCACTACTTGCGGGACTTTTAGCTAAACAAGGAATGAGTCATGTTTATATCGGTTCGTTTGTCTTTGCGATTGCTTTTGCGGCCTATTTTTTCTTTTATTTCCATAAGATTGACTGGAAATCTGAAAACGTCAGCGCTGAGACGAAACATCGTAAAAAAGGAGCAAAACGAGAATTTCCGACAAAGCTCGCGCTGTGCTCTTTTGTGCTATTATTGCTGACATACTTGCTTTGCCAATTACCGCACGTGCAGTGGCAGTCGAATCTATCTACTTATATGACAGAAATAAAAGGTGTGACATCTAGCGAATACGGTAATTTATGGAGCTTAAATGGAGCACTTATTGTACTGGGACAACTAGTTTTAATCCCGGTTGTTAACAGATTTAAAAAGTACTTATTAGCGCAAATTTATATTGGTATTTTATTATTTATTTTATCGTTTGTTGTCGCAATGAATGCAAGCGTGTATAGCGGATTTGTGTTGGGAATGACTTTCTTAACTATTGGTGAAATGTTTGCTTGGCCAGCGATTCCAACAATTGCTTATCAACTCGCACCAAAAGGAGCAGCTGGTTTGTATCAAGGGCTAGTGAACGGTATGGCAACAGCAGCTAGAATGCTCGCACCATTTTTAGGCGCAATTGTAGTTCAACATCTTGGCGGCATTAAAGCTTTATTCATTGGCGCATTTATTTTACTAGGATGCGCGCTAATCAGCATCACACTACAACAAATTTTACAGAAAAAGGATCAACAAGAAAAAGCAGCCTTGAAAATTTCCATTAATCAGGGGGAATAAATGATGAAATTGTGGAAAAACGGTATTTTTTATCAAATGACTGCGGAAGGTGAGCGAGTGTCGGCAGTTTTAACAGAAAATGGTCAGATCCGTGCGGTTGGTGAAGCGGCGGACTTAGAACGGCAATTTGCGACTGAAATTGCGGAAACAATTGATTTGGATGGTAAAGTTGTTTTTCCTGGATTTGTTGATGCGCATATTCATTTGCTTTGGTACGGTCAAGCGTTAGAACGACTTAATTTAAACCAAACGACGACGAAAAAAGAGGCGCTACAGCTAATTGCCGAACGTACGAAACAACTTGCGATGGATGAGTGGCTATTCGTGGAAGGATATGATGAAAATAAATGGGCCGATGAACAAAGCCTGATTTCCTTGGCTGATTTGGATGCAGTAAGCCAAACGAATCCAATTTTAGTGAGACGAATTGATTATCATAGCGTATCGATAAATTCTGCGTTGCAAGCGCATATCGAAGATTTTTCGGAAAATGGTTTTGATGGCGGTGGTGAAATTGTTCGCGACAAAGCGGGGGAGTTTACAGGTGTTTTAAGAGATAATGCAACGACTTTAGCGATTGATGCTTTTCCAGCGGCAACTCCTGCTGAATTAAGAGCGTGGCTGGAAATCGCGATAACGGACTTATGGTCAAAAGGGGTAACCGGTGCGCACTCGGAAGATTTACATTATTTCACAGGATTTGAGTCTACTTTTGCTGCTTTTCGGAATACAGTTGGTGCGGATGCTTGGCCGTTTCGCGCGCATTTGTTAATTCATCATGCGGAACTAGCGGCTTTTTCGGATTCAGAAGAACGTTTTGTTAGTGGAGATGCTTTTTTAGAATTAGGTGCTATGAAGATTTTTTATGATGGAACAGTTGGCTCGCGTACGGCGCTAATGAGTGCGGGATATGCTGATAATAAAGCGGAAAAAGGACTGCAAATTCATTCTGATGAAGCGTTTGAAGGTTTGGTGAAAGCAGCAAGAAAAGCGGGATTACCTGTTGCGATTCATATTTTAGGGGATCAGGCTTTTGCCAATGTGATTCGCACGTTACGAGCCTATCCGCCTAAAGAAGGGCAATATGACAGATTAATTCATACGCCTTGGCTTACGGAAGCATTGATAGCAGAAGCGGAGGGTTTGCCGGTATTGTTTGATATACAGCCGCAATTCATGGCAAGCGATCTTCCGTGGGCATTAGATGTGTTGGGAGAAAATCATCCGGCACTCGCTTTTGCTTGGAAATCGCTGTTACAAGCTGGTTTTCCTTTAGCTGGGGGAAGTGATGCGCCGATTGAAGTGCCGAATCCATTTTGGGGAATTCATGCTGCTGTTACGAGAACGGCAAATGCGGACTTGGACGGGGTAGCGTACTGGTCTGAACAGGCGCTCACGGTGTTTGAAGCGATTCAACTTTATACAAAAGGTGCTGCGTTTGCGAGCTATAAAACATCTTCGCGCGGGCAAATTGCGCCTGGTTTTGTAGCGGATTTCACGATTTTGGCTGAAGATCCATTCCAAGTGAAACAAGCGCAACTGCGTGATATGAGCGTTATGATGACGGTTGTGAATGAGCAAATCGTTTATCAAAAAGAGGATGCTAGATAAAAAAACTCCATACAGAGACGGATGTTTCCGAAAAGTTTTTTTGCTAATATGGGAACGGTAGAAATGCCATGCTCAGGGGTCGTTGTATGGCAGGAAGATGGGAACGAGGGATGTATTAATGGAGATTTTTGAACTGATTTTATTAATGTTAAGCGCGGTATTTTTATCAAATGTGCTAAGTCGATTTTTGCCGAGCATTGCGGTACCTCTAATTCAGGTGCTGCTCGGGATTATTTTAGCGATTCCGCTTGGGGATCATACGATGGATTTGAATCCGGAGTTGTTTTTATTACTCTTTATGGCGCCGATTCTTTTTAATGATGGAGCTAGTACGGATAAAAAATCTTTATGGAAAAATCGGAAGGCTATTTTGTCGCTATCGATTGGATTAGTGTTTGTTACGGTGGGGATTTTAGGTGCGTTTATTCATTACTTAATTCCAGCGATACCATTTGCGGCTGCGTTTGCACTTGCTGCGGCACTGGCGCCAACCGATGCAGTTGCGGTCGGTGCGCTAGCTGAAAAAGTAAGAGTACCACATAAAATTATGCACATTTTAGAAGGTGAGTCACTTATTAACGACGCTTCTGGACTTGTTTCCTTTCAATTCGCCGTCTTGGCGCTTGTAACGGGCACATTTTCGTTTATGTCAGCGGGAACTAGTTTCTTGCTATTGTCGCTTGGTGGGATTGCGCTTGGAGCAGTGCTGAGTATGCTGAAAATCGGCCTTATGCGCGGTTTACGCCAGTTGGGGATAGAAAACATGACTTCCTTTATGCTAATGGAAATTTTGCTGCCATTTTTGATTTTTATGGTAGCGGAAAAAATTGGCGTGAACGGGATTTTGGCCGTAGTCAGCGGTGGAATGGTGCATTCATTTAGTTATAAAAAAATAAATCCTGAAATGGCGCAATTGAATTTGTTGTCAAAAAACACTTGGTCAGTAATTATTTTTAGTTTGAATGGCTTAGTATTTATTCTGCTTGGGACGCAGTTGCCGCAAATTTTGACGACTATTTGGCAAGATGCGAACATCCAAAAAGGAATGCTGTTTGTCTATATTTTAGGAATTACTTTTTTGCTACTCGGTTTACGGTTTTTATGGATTTTATTCTTCCGTAATTACGAGGAAAATCCGAAAGCTGATTTAGCTAGCAGATTGAAAAATACGTTTCTATATACGGTGGCTGGGGTTCGTGGAACGATAACTTTAGTCAGTGCGTTGTCATTACCATTTGTGCTTGGAAATGGCGATGCTTTTCCTGAGCGGGACTTGCTGATTTTTATTGCAGCAGGTGTCATTATCACGACGCTACTTTTGGCCAATTTCACGTTACCACTTTTTGCGGCGAAAAAGGATGTTGTTACGGCGGACCATACGACAGACATCATGTTACTTCGCGATATCGTACAGCAACTGCAAGCTTATAAAACAGATGAAAATACCGTGGAAATGAATAAAGTATTAAATATGTATAATAATCGGATTTTCTCGTTAATGGAGCATAAAGAAGTGAGCGCGACGGAGCGAGAGTTGCGGCGATTAACGCAAGAATGGCAGCTTGAAAATACGAGAAGATTAGTTTTTGAGCGAAAAATTGACACTGGGGTAGGGCTTTCGCTAATGATGCGGCTTGGGAAACGACTTTATGTCCAAACGCGGGCAGAGAAGTATCGCGCAAGAAAAAGGTATCGCCAACTACTAAGTCATAGCATTCGTGATTTTCGCATTGTGCCGCTTACGTTTGAAGAACGCCGAAAAGAACGTGCCAAATTGCAAAATGAAAATAATCAATTCGTCATTCAAAAACTGCAAGAACTGGATCCGAATGAATTTAACCCGGAAATCATTTCGCTTTATTTGATGAATTTTGAACGGGCGTTAGGTCACCGGTCGAATAAAAAAGAAAGCGATGATGAGGCGCTACAAACAACTATTGACTTAGCTTCTCAAATTGAACGCGAGACGATTCAGCAGTATTTTGAAAAAGGGACAATTACTCGGAAAGAAATGAAAGTGTATCGTGATAACTTGCTCGCAATTGAAGCGAATTTGCAATTAGAATTTTAAGAAAAAGACAGGTAGACTAATTGGTTAGTCTATCTGTCTTTTTTTATCATCAAAATAATAAATAATACGGTCGATAAATTCCTTCGTTGTACTATCAAAATCTTTTTCTTTTTGGTTAGTTAGCAGACCGATTGGTGGTGAAATTGGTAAATTGTTAATTGGAATGCGAACCGTCCCGTCCAGTAGTTCAGAATGCGCAGTGCTAGTAAAGATAGATACTCCAACGTTTTCACGCACGAAATATTTATGCGACATGCTGCTAGTAAGTTCCATTTTTTTATAATCACTACCAATGGCGCGTTTTAGATGTTGTTCAATTTGAATGCGAATCGGGCAGTTTGCTGGGGTGAAAATAAAGCATTCATCACGCAAATCAAGTAATTCTACCGAAGCCCGAGAAGCTAAAGGATGTTTTTCTGACACAATTAAATCTAGCGTATCATGGAAAAATGGAAAGTAAAAATTCTCCAAAATTAGCTCTGGTTCCCCGCAAATCGCGAAATCAATTTCCCCGTCAATTAATTTTTGGCTACATGTATTGGCGTCATCCACCGCCACGTTCACCATGAGTTTTGGGAAATCAGTTAAAAATTGCTTTAAAATCTGCGGCAAAACAAGGCTGGCACTAGGCTCAGATATGCCTACTTTGATTAGCCCAGCGTTGCCATTTTTCAAGTCAAAAATAGTGTGGTCGAGCACTTCATATTGCGCGATAAGCTGGCCGGCTCTTTCATAGAAAAGTCTGCCTGCGTGTGTTAGTTTTAATGTTTTGCCGCGTTCGAATAATTGGACATCCAAATCTTGTTCTAATTGTTTAATGCGCATTGAAATGGTCGGTTGCGAATAATTTAATACTTCTGCTGCGCGCTGAAAACTCCCCGTATTAACCACCGTATAAAAAGTTTTAATGGTTCGAAATTCCAATATAATTCCCCCTTCATATTGGAGTTTTTTGATATTTCTAACAGTATACACCGTAAAATTAGTAGAAGCAATTTATTAATCTGATAAAATTCATAGGAATAATGCGGATTGAGGCCTAACTATTAGTATTACTGTGGTTAGCCATTAGTTTTTTTGATTAGCCAAACAGAATCTTTTACTTTATAGTATAGCTAATATCTAAAAACCAAGTAAGTTGATGTGAATTAAAAGGGGCGATTTGATGGGGAAAGTGACAATTATTGCTGGGGGAATCAAAACGGAATCTCGACTTACAGGCTTAATCCAACTAGCAGCAAATGAATTAGTAAATAATGGTACGGAAGTGAGAATTATCGAAGTGCATAAAATTCAGGCAGAAGCGTTAGTGACCGCGGATTTTACACATCCAGATATTCAACTTGCGAATAGCGAAGTAGAGAATAGTTCTGGCGTTATTATCGCGACACCTATTTTTAAAGCGTCCTACTCAGGAGTGCTAAAAGCCTATTTGGATTTGTTGCCACTCAAAGCGTTAAAAGGGAAAGTCGTTTTGCCGCTAGGGCTTGGCGGGTCAAATGGTCATTTGTTAGCACTGCAATACGCACTGGATCCAGTTTTAAAAGAACTTGGAGCTGAAACTATTTTAAAAGGTCAGTTTACGGTGGACAAGCAAATTGAACGGCTCGGGGATGGGCTTTATGAAATTGAAGCTGCTGCGAAAGAACGACTAGACCTCGCATTAAGCCAATTTATTTCATTATTAAATCAAAATTCAGTGGAAGTGTAAGGAGGAGAACGGGAAATGACAGAAGATATTTTTAGAGTAGCGACTGTGGAAGATGCGCCAGAGTTTTTGGAATTGTTATCGAGTGCTTTTCAATCAGTGAAGGAACTCGGGATTGATTGGCCTTCAACTAATGCTGATTTGGCGATGGTAACAGAAAATATTGTGAATTCTTCTGCGTTTGTTTTAGAGCGGAATGGTAAATTAATTTCGACAATTACCGTTCGTTTTCCGTGGGAGAGTAGTTCACCGCCTTCTAAATACCCATTTGTTTGGTGGTTTGCAACGGCTCCAGAACTTGCAGGACAAGGGATTGGCGATAAATTACTAACATATGTGGAAGAGCGAGTCCTTCGTGATACCTTGAAAGCTCCGGCGCTTACGCTTGGAACATCTGCCAGGAAACATCCGTGGCTTCTTGATATGTATTTGCGCCGCGGTTATGAAGTTTATTTTGAACATGAAGAAGACGGTGATGTTGGCGTGATGATGCGGAAAATCTTAATTCCAGAAAAATTCGACGCCACATTACTTGGAATACCTAGCTGGACATAAAAAGGGGGAAAAAGAATGAAAAAGAAATACGGAGTTTTGGCACTGGCACTCACGGCAGCATTAACATTAAGCGCATGTGGAGCAGGAGATGAACCAGAAGCAGCCAATGAAAAAGTACAAACAATCACGGTCGGAACAGGCACACAATTTCCGAATGTCTGCTTTTTAGATGAAAATGGCAAATTAACTGGCTATGATGTCGAACTAGTGAAAGAAATCGATAAACGTTTGCCAGGTTATAAATTCAAATTTAAGACGATGGATTTTTCCAATTTACTCGTTAGTCTTGGAGCTGGAAAAGTAGATATCGTCGCGCATCAAATGGAAAAAAGCAAAGAACGCGAGAAGAAGTTTTTATTTAATGATGTCGCGTATAATAATTTCCCATTGCAGCTGACGGTACTAGATAGTAACAACAGCATTAATAGTACAAAAGATTTAGCTGGGAAACGCGTTATCACGAGTGCCACTTCGAATGGCGCACTAATTTTAAAGAAAATTAATGAAGAACAAGGTAATAATTTTGAAATTGCGTATGAAGGACAAGGATCGAATGACGCAGCGAACCAACTAAAAACAGGTCGCGCTGATGCAACAATTTCCACACCATTTGCGGTAGATTTCCAAAATAAAACAAGCGCAATCAAAGAAAAAGTAGTTGGCGATGTTTTATCTAATGCGAAAGTATATTTCATGCTTGGAAAAGATGAAACGAAATTAAGCAAAGATGTAGATAAGGCTCTACAGTCCATTATTGACGACGGGACATTAAAAAAATTAAGCGAAAAATGGCTTGGCGCAGATTATTCAAAAGAACAATATTAAAAGAGAGAGGGTGCCATCAAAATGGATAAAGCGTTCGATGTGAAAATGATTGCTGATTTTATTCCAACGTTAGCTGGTTATTTACCGATTACGTTGTATATTTTGGCACTCTCGCTTATTTTTGGTTTTATATTAGGCGTAATTTTATCATTACCGCGAATTTATAAGATTCCAGTTTTGAACCAATTTGCGCGAGTGTATATTTCGTTTTTTCGAGGGACACCGATTATGGTGCAATTATTCATTGTTTTCTACGGAATTCCGGCACTTTCCAGCGTATTTGGTATTGATTTATCGCAAATGGATCCATTATATGCCGCGATTGCAACCTATGCGTTAAGTAGTGCCGCAACAATTGCAGAAGTGATTCGCGCTGGGGTAAATAGTGTGGATGCTGGGCAGGCGGAAGCAGCTTATAGTGTTGGGTTGAACGGGCGCCAGACATTTTTACGGATTATTTTGCCGCAAGCGTTGTATCAAGCGTTACCGAATTTCGGGAATTTAGTCATTGGCTATTTGAAAGATACATCGCTCGCATTTTCGATAGGGGTGATGGATATGTCGGGAAGAGGGCAAACCTTAATAACCCTGAGCAATCACGCGTTGGAAGTCTATATTTCGCTATCGATTATTTACTATATTACAGCCGTACTACTTGAATATTCCTTCAAATGGATTGAAAAACGAGTCAAAAAGGAAAACACCAGATTTACAAGTATTTTCGATATAGAACTGTAAAGGAGAGATGACGATGCCGCTTGATGTGCCTTTTATTGGAACAGCCGTAATGGCGATGTTAAAAACGATACCATTAACACTTGCGATGACCTTCTTTCCGATACTGTTCGGCTTTATTATCGCAATTGGTCTGACGTTGGTTCGGATGTATCATGTACGTTTTTTAGAACCAATTGCTAAGTTTTATGTTTCCTTTTTTCGAAGTACGCCAGCAATTTTGCATATTATGCTGATTTACTTAGGAATTCCGCTGATTGTTGATTTTTTAAGTAAGACATTTGATTTAAGCATATCTGCGAATAAAATTCCGGTTGTGATTTTTGTGATTATCGCGCTATCTTTTACGGCGGGGGCTTACCTCACCGAGATTTTGCGCTCAGGCATCATTGCCGTTGACATCGGACAAATGGAAGCTGCCTACTCAATGGGTTACACGCACGGCCAAGCGATTCGCAAAGTCTTATTGCCGCAAGCCTTTATGATCGCTCTGCCGAATTTTACCAATTTATGCATTGGATTTTTACATACTACATCCATCGCAGCTATCGTTGCAGTCCCCGAAATCACAGGAATGGCAACGATTGTAGCATCTGACAATTACGCATTTCTCGAAGCATTTATCGGCGCCGCACTCATTTATTGGTTTTTAACTATGTTGATTGAAGCAATTAATTACATTTTGGAAAAGAATATCGCTAAATACCAAGGAGGGACAGTATGATTACCATTAAAAATATTCAAAAAAGCTTTGGCGAAAATCAGGTTTTAAAAGGAATTGATTTAACCGTGAAAAAGGGCGAAGTAGTAACGATACTCGGTCCAAGTGGGTCAGGGAAAACCACCTTTTTACGCTGCTTAAACTTACTGGAACGACCCGAAAATGGCGAAATTTCGATGCATGACCAAATAATTAACTGCAAGAAACCAAGCAAGAAAGAAGTGTTGCAACTGCGAAAGAATACCGCGATGGTTTTTCAACAATACAATCTCTTTTCGCATAAAACGGTCATTCAAAATGTGATGGAAGGACTGACCGTTGCGAGAAAAATCCCGAAAAAAGCAGCACGTGAAATTGCCGAACGCGAGCTCACGAAAGTAGGATTGGCAGATAAATTCAGCGCTTATCCTTCCCAGCTTTCTGGCGGACAAAAACAACGTGTTGGCATTGCGCGGGCGCTCGCGATTAATCCGGATGTCATTTTATTTGATGAACCAACAGCCGCACTGGATCCAGAGCTTGTCGGTGAAGTTTTAGAAGTAATGTTAGAAATTGCGCGGGCTGGCGCGACGATGATTGTTGTTACACATGAAATGGAATTCGCAAAACGGGTCGCGGATCAAGTCGTTTTCATGGACGGGGGATTAATTGTCGAACAAGGCACGCCAGATGAAGTATTCAATCATACAAAAGAAGAACGAACCAAACGCTTTTTACACCGAGTCTCAGCGGATTATTTATATGAAATCAAAGAAGTGAAAAAGGAGCGTGTC
This sequence comes from Listeria cossartiae subsp. cossartiae, assembly GCF_014224155.1. Lineage (GTDB taxonomy): Bacteria > Bacillota > Bacilli > Lactobacillales > Listeriaceae > Listeria > Listeria cossartiae. The sequence goes on from NZ_JAASUI010000005.1 coordinate 29,357, forward strand.
ATATGACCATTCGATTGAGCATTTTGGATCAAAGTATTATTAATCCCGGCGAGCATCCAAGTGAAACTTTGCAAAATACTGTAGAACTTGCGCAACTCGCGGAACAACTTGGCTATCATCGCTTTTGGGTTGCGGAACACCATAATTCAGACGAAATAGCCGGATCTGCGCCAGAAGTACTGCTTGGATATATCGCTGCAAAAACGAATACCATCAAACTTGCATCTGGCGGGGTGATGCTGCAACATTACAGCCCCTATAAAGTTGCCGAACAATTTCATGTGCTAGCAAACCTAGCGCCCGAACGGATTTCGCTTGGAGTCGGAAAAGCACCAGGCGGATTCCAACCAGCAACCGATGCCCTCCAAAAAGACTTTTCCAAACCAGTCCGAACCTTTGATGCTAAATTGGAAGAATTAGTCGAGTTGATTTCACATGAATCAACCACAACTATCGCAGCCAAACCACTTCCAGCAACTAATCCAGAAATCTTTTTACTCGGAGGGAGTGCGGCGAGCGCGAAACAAGCCGCGGAGCTGGGAATTTCCTTTGTTTTCGCGTATTTTATTAACGGAGAAGAGAGCGTCTTAAAAGAAGCACGTGAAACATTTGATGAATACCAAATTAACCCCAAAGCCAGTTTTCAATTAGCGCCGATTGTCGTAGTTGCGGAAACCAAAGTCGCGGCAGACCGACATATTCCCGAGCGAGAATCAATCAAAGTCGAGCTTGCGGATGGACGTAAAGTTAATGTCGGATCGCGCGAACAAGCCGAAGCCTACGTGAAAGATATCGACCAAACATATCAGTTTATTACCCAACGAATTGGTGCAATCACAGGAACAAAACAAGAAGTCGGAACAGAAATTAAACGACTTTCAGCAGAATATAATATCCAAGATTTTGTCATTTTAACCCCAATTAAATCAACTGAAATCAAGCGCTATTCGTACCAATTATTAAGTGAATCGATAAAGGAGGAAGTTGTCCATGGCTAATGTCGTCGTTTGGAGTAAAGTAGGGTGTCACTATTGTAAAGATGTGAAAGATTATTTAACCGAGCAAAAAATTGTCTTCCAAGATATCGACGTCACCGACCACGATTATTTACGAGAAGTACTCCAAGCCAAATACGGTATCCGCCATGTCCCGGTCGTAGAAATCGGCGACATTGAAAAAGGGACTTACCAAGCAGTTGTAGAAATTGGCATCGAACATTTAGAAAAAGCATTATTTGAAAAGGAGGAAGTAAAATGACTAGAAAAGAAACAATTCAGTTTGGCGCAATCATCCACGGTGTCGGCGGAACAACAGACGGTTGGCGCCATCCAGACGTTAACCCAGCAGCAAGTACGGATTTAGATTTTTATAAAACCCGTGCCAAAATTGCGGAACAAGGACTTTTTAGCTTTGTATTTATTGCAGACGGTCTCTTTATTTCCGAAAAATCGATTCCGCATTTTCTTAACCGTTTTGAACCAATTACGATTTTATCCGCACTAGCTGAGTCAACGAAAAATATCGGGCTTGTCGGGACATTTTCGACCTCATTTACCGAACCATTCACACTCGCAAGACAACTTTCATCCCTTGATCACATTAGCGGCGGTCGAGCGGGTTGGAATTTAGTCACTTCTCCGCAAGAAGGTGCCGCGCGAAATCATAGCAAGAAAAACCTCCCAACCCATAGCGACCGCTACACCATTGCGGCAGAACATTTAAAAGTAGTTCGCGGACTCTGGAATTCGTGGGAAGATGATGCGTTCACTTATAATAAAGAAACCGGTGAATTTTTTAACCCTGAAAAATTACATCGCTTAAATCATCAAGGTGAATATTTCCAAGTCGAAGGTCCATTAAACATCGGGCGCTCCAAACAAGGCGAACCAGTCGTTTTCCAAGCAGGCGCATCCAGTACAGGACGCGATTTCGCTGCTCAAAATGCAGAAGCTATTTTCACTCATTCCGATTCCCTAGAAGAAGCCATTGAATTCTATCAAGATGTGAAAGCACGCGCCGAAAAAGCTGGTAGAAATGCAGCCGAAATTCGGATTTTTCCAGGAATCAGCCCGATAGTAGCGGACACCTTGGAAGAAGCAGAAGCTAAATATCTTGAGTTTGCCAGTCTTATTCCAATTGAAAACGCCGTAACTTACCTTGCGCGCTACTTTGATGACTATGATTTAAGCCAATTTGATTTAGACGAACCATTCCCAGACCTTGGCGATATTGGCAAAAACGCTTTTCAAAGTACAACAGATCGAATCAAAAAAGAAGCTAAAGAGCGTCATTTGACCCTTCGCCAAGTCGCGACCGAAGCAGCAACACCAAAAACGCCTTTCATCGGAACAAAAGAACAAGTAGCCGATTTAATCGAAGTTTGGTTCCAAAATGAGGCCGCAGATGGCTTTATTATCGCATCGGATATTCCCGGAACATTTGAAACTTTCGTCGAACAAGTTATTCCACTTTTACAAAGTCGCGGCTTGTACCGAAACGAATACCCAGCGACAACACTAAGAGGTAATCTCGGTTTAACAATACCTCAAAATAAACAAGCCGTCGAAACTAAATAATAGAAAGAAAACGGAGCGCCTTTGAGGAAGCTTCGTTTTTTTGTTACAATAAAAGAAAAAAGGAGCTAAACCATGCGCTTAGATAAATTATTGTCCCATACAGGTTTCGGGAGTCGAAAAGAAGTGAAACCACTGCTTAAATCAGGTGCAGTTGTCGTCAATGGCACAATCCAGAAAGATAGTAAAACCCAAGTAAATCCCGACAAAGATCAAATAACCGTCCACGGAACTTCAGTCGTTTACCAAGAATTCGTCTATTTCATGCTCCACAAACCACAAAATGTTGTGAGCGCAACCGAGGATAATGTGTCAGAAACCGTCATCGATTTACTCGCTCAAGAAGACACGCTTACGGATCCGTTCCCAGTTGGCAGGTTAGACAAAGATACAGAAGGTTTGCTGATTATAACGAACGATGGCACCCTCGCGCACAATTTGCTCTCACCTAAAAAGCATATAGATAAAACATACTATGCTAAAATTGATGGCGATGTTACGACCGAGGATGTAGAAGCTTTCGCAGCGGGAATTGAACTCGATGATGGCTACACTTGCAAACCGGCTCGCTTAGAAATTATTACACCAAACGAAATAAAAGTAACTATCCAAGAAGGCAAATTCCACCAAGTAAAAAGAATGTTTGCCGCTCGGGGAAAATCTGTCAGCTATTTAAAACGAATTTCGATGGGCAATTTACAATTAGATGAGTCACTTGCACTTGGTGAATACCGCCCATTAACCGAAGCAGAACTAGCTATCCTCCAAAATAAATAAACCTAAACGAAAATTTTCTTCCTAAAAAGAAGTCGATTTTCGTTTTTTAGTTTGCAAAAGAAAGCATTTACATATATAATAAACATGTGTTTGAAATCAAAACAAAAGTTTGGAATGGAGGTGCATTATATCGTGGAGAATAATAAAGCGAAAATGAACGAAAAGGAAGAGATAATTTTCAATTCCATCCGTAAAAATCCTTACATTTCTCAACAAGAACTTGCTGATATCCTTGATTTATCAAGACCGACAGTAGCGAACCTCATTTCCGGCCTTATTAAAAAAGGTCGTATTTTAGGAAAAGCCTATATTTTAAATGAAGCCAAACAAATCGTTTGTATAGGTGGAGCGAATGTCGATCGGAAGTTTTACATTAAAGACAAGGCCCAACTAGCTACATCAAACCCAGTGCGTTCAACACAAAGTGCTGGCGGAGTTGCTAGAAATGTCGGTGAAAACCTTGGCCGCCTTGGAAAAGAAGTTATACTACTCACTGCTTGTGGGACAGATTCCGACTGGGAAGCTGTTAAAAGTGCCAGTAATACATATATGAACTTAGATTATGTCACTGCATTCCCAAGCATCGCAACAGGTTCTTATACAGCAGTACTCGAAAACAACGGAGATTTGCTCGTAGCACTAGCGGACATGGATGCATACGACCACCTAACTCCAGATGTACTTGCAAAAAATGAAGGCTTGCTGAGTCAAGCGAGTGCCATCATTGCCGATTTAAATTGTCCGAAAGAAACATTAGAATATCTTGGCAGTTTTGCTGAGATTAACTCGATTCCATTAGTCCTAGTTCCCGTTTCTTCGCCAAAAATGTCTCATTTACCAGAACGGCTTGATCACGTAACATGGCTAATCTGCAACCGAGATGAATCAGAGACGCACCTAGAAATGACTATCGAAAACGACGAGGACTGGCGCTTGGCCGCACAGAAATGGTTAGACCTAGGCGTGAAAAATGTCATCGTCACAAATGGCAGTAAAGGCGCAGTCGCAGCAAACCAAGCAGAAGGCATCATTTTTGAACCAGCGATTGTTATTGAAAATATTGTCGATGTTACTGGAGCAGGAGACGCGTTTTGCTCCGCGGTTATCTATGCATGGCTAGAAGGAAAAGCGTTACAAGAAATTTTAAAAGCGGGAAGTGTAAATGCTGCACGAACACTCGAATCTGAGTACACGGTTCGTCAAAATTTATCGACATCCCAACTACAAAAAGATCTGGAGGAATTCAAATGAAAAATTATCTATCATTATCCGAGGAAGTAAAACAAGCAAAAGCAGAAGGAAAAGCAATCGTTGCCTTAGAATCTACTATTATCTCTCACGGTATGCCTTACCCACAAAACGTAGAAATGGCGCGCGACGTGGAACAAATTATTCGCGATAACGGTGCAGTACCAGCAACAATCGCTTTGATCGACGGAAAAATTAAAATCGGACTTTCTGATGAAGAACTAGAGCTATTCGCTAAAAGCAGCAATGTAGCAAAAGTTTCTCGTCGAGATATCGGCTACCTTATTGCAACGAAACAACTAGGCGCAACAACTGTAGCAGCAACAATGATTTGTGCTGAATTAGCAGAAATTGGTATCTTCGTAACTGGCGGAATCGGCGGCGTTCACCGTGGTGCCGAAACAACAATGGACGTTTCAGCTGACTTAGAAGAATTAGCAAAAACAAATGTTGCCGTAGTTTGTGCTGGAGCTAAATCAATCCTAGACTTAAACTTAACAATGGAGTACCTAGAAACGAAAGGTGTTCCAGTAATTGGCTACCAAACAGACGTACTTCCTGCATTTTACACACGTTCAAGTGATGTAGAATTAACATTACGCGCAGATAATCCAGAAGTTATCGCAGAATCCCTTAAAGCAAAATGGGATCTTCAAATCGAAGGCGGCGCAGTAATTACAAACCCTATCCCAGAAGAATTCGCGATGGATGAAAAAGTAATTAACGACGTAATCCACACAGCACTTAAAGAAGCAGAAGAAAACCACATCCACGGAAAAGACGTGACACCATTCCTACTTGGAAAAGTAAAAGAACTAACAGATGGTAAGAGCCTTGAAGCAAACATCGAACTAGTAAAACACAATGCACTAATCGGTACACAAATCGCCGTAGCATATCAAAACATCTAATGACACGAGAGCTGTCGCCTATATATGGTGGCAGCTTTTTATGTTAAAATGTAACAATAAAGGGGGGAAGCAAAATGATAGCAGTAAGCGCTTGTTTAGCAGGAATTGCCTGTAGATATGATGGGAAAGATAAAGAAATTACTAAAATAAAGCAAATGGTTGAAAACGGCGAAGCAATACCTTTTTGCCCAGAAGTTATAGGTGGCCTGCCAACACCGAGGTTTCCAGCAGAAATAGTAGGCGGAGACGGTAAAGATGTCTGGTTAGGCCGTGCCAAAGTCATGGATAATCAGGGAACAGATGTAACAGAAGAATACAAAAACGGAGCGAGCCTCACTTTAGCTAAAATGAAAGAACTCGGAATTACACAAATAATTATGAAGGAAAAAAGCCCATCTTGCGGTAGCTGTGCTATTTACGACGGCACCTTCTCCGGAAAAATAAAAGACGGTACCGGCGTAGCAGCAGCTCTTTTTCAAATGAACGACATAAAAATCATTTCAGAATTTACGATTTAAAGTGCCAGTGACCCCATTGGATCCCAAGGTTTTAATGCAATCGGCTCCTGATTAAAAGCAGCAATCAATTCTTCGGGTAAATATTTTTTATGCACGACTACTTGGAAGGTGAATTCATCCATCCAAGCATCACTAGCAACAAAATAACCTTTATTACCAATTGATTCTCCCCAACTATTTTCCACTTTCCAGCGATTTACCTCACCGCCAGCAACATTCACACCAGTAAGAACCATCGCATGTGTAAGCATACTATGTTTATAATCAAGACGTTCTGCTTTTGTCATTGCAGTTTTAAATCCAAAAGTCTGATTAAACAAGAAAATATCCGTATCCATAATACCAGTAGTTTTTTCTGAAAGTTGACCAACATCACAGCCAAACCAAACCGTTTCACCGTCTTTGATTTGATCAGCGGCGGCTTTTTTTAATACATCCATTTCTACATTCAAATACTTAATAGGCGTCCCATTTACAATATTTCCTAAATAATCGACCGTGAAAGCTTGATTAAAAGGTTTATCTTTGGTCGGCGCATTTATTAGTGGAATATAATCTTTCAAATCAATATCTACATACCGCGCATAAAATTCTTTAGGCGTAATCTGCAAATCCTGCTTAAATTCATTGTCCTTATTTCGATACTCAAAATCGAATACTTTAGGCGGTTCACCAAGAGTCATTACCAAAAGCTGATAAACTTCCGCAAGCATTTCTTCTTTCAAACTGGTAGTATCTTTCTTTTCAGTGACAGCTTTTCTCAAAATAACCGCATCCGTGCGAAGTCTTTCATTTAATAAATGATTTAAATCTGCTGACTTGCTGCTTTGGAACGTTTCTGGCATAGCGGACTTAGGAACAACCCCGTATTTTTCAATAATCGAAACTAGCATGTCCCACTGACCACCATCTTGCTGCGGTGTATCGAGCAACCACGAAACTAATCGACTATCTTCATCCTCATTAGCAGTTTCAATAATATTCTCTAAAAAATAATTAGCTTTCTCAAGCTTATCCCAAAAGTTAGTATAATTCTGCGACAACTCAAAATCTTTCAAACCAAGTGTTCCGTTCAATTTATGCCGAAACGTGTTTAATGCTGCAAACATCCAACATCTTCCGCTTTGCTGTTGATTAGAAACTTTATCTGTAGTAACTTCATGAGAAAAAACAGGCTGAACACTCACTTTTGAAGTTGGATTCTCTGTAGCGGCTTTAATCCCATTTTTCATAATACTAGCTTGGAAAACCAATTTATCTGGATTTTCACGCCATTTCTTTGAAAAAATTTCTAATTGATCGAATGTTAATTCCGTATGCATGAATAACTCCTCCTAATACCAAATATTATCTTCTAAACAAGTATACTGCTAAAAATTAGTACTGTATAAGAAAAGCACTGCATGAATAATTATGAAGGTTTTTGAGCGTATACATGTTATAATATGAATGAATTTGAATCCAGATGATTGTTTTTGAATGAAAACGGTTGATTTTGAAAGAAAAAGATGATAAACTAACTTTGGATGGAGGAGTAATAATGTTAAATGCAGAGCGTAAACAACTTATTATGGAGAGTATTGAGAAACTTGGTGTGATTAAATTACAAGAATTAGTTGAAGGTCTTGCTACCTCAGAGTCGACCATTCGCCGCGATTTAATCGAATTAGAAGAACAAGGATTAATCCAGCGTGTACACGGCGGAGCAAAACTTGTAAAGCTTCATAACCAAGAACCAAGCATGAATGAGAAATCATTCAAAAACATTCAAAGTAAAAAAGTAATTGCTGCATACTGTGCAAGTTTAGTGGAAGAAAATGATTGTATCTATTTAGACGCAGGTTCCACTACACTAGAATTAATTACTCATTTAGCTAATCGAAATATCACAGTGGTTACAAACGGATTAACTCATATCGAAGAACTAGTTCGTCAAAATATTGATGCTTATCTATTAGGCGGCAAAATGAAAGTGCATACAAAAGCAATTATTGGTGCTGTTGCCTTAGATAATATCCAAAACTATCATTTTGATAAAGCCTTCATTGGTACTAACGCGATGCATCCGGAGCATGGCTACACAACACCTGATATGGAAGAAGCCTTTGTAAAACGTGCCGCAAAAGAACGTGCTGATCGCGTCTTTGTTGTAGCAGACCATACAAAATTTAATGAAGTGAATTTTTCAAAAATGTTTTCAATAGAAGAAGCTACTATTGTTACCGACTATATTCCTTCAGCAGTAAAAGAATCCTTTATCCAAAAAACTAAAATAATCGAGGTAGAAAAATGATTTATACAATTACTTTAAACCCATCAATTGATTATATTGTGCAAATCGACCAATTAAACCTTGGCGAACTTAATCGCATGAAACAAGATTATAAATTACCTGGTGGCAAAGGAATCAACGTCAGCAGAGTGCTAAATCAATTGAACGTACCAAATCTTGCTACAGGGTTTTTAGGTGGATTTACAGGCAATTTTATTAAAGACTGGCTACAAAACGAAGGTATCAAAACTGGTTTCGTAACAGTAAAAGATGATACTCGAATTAATATCAAACTTAAACACGGCGAAGAAACAGAAATTAATGGCTTAGGACCAGCGATTTCAGAAACGGAAATCAATGAATTTTTAAAAGTGATGGATAAAGTAACCGCTGGAGATATTGTTATCTTGTCTGGCAGCGTACCACCTTCACTTGGAAATGATTTTTACGATAAAATAATTCAGATTTGTAAAGACAAACAAGCCGAATTTATGATTGATACTACAGGACAAGAACTACTAGACGCATTACCAAATCATCCCATTCTGATTAAACCAAATCATCATGAATTAGCAGAACTATTTGGTGCTAAACTAGAAAGCATAGAGGATCTCATCCCATATGGGAAAAAATGTCTGGAACTAGGTGCGCAACACGTAATCGTATCCATGGCTGGTGACGGAGCCCTTCTATTTACTGGAGAAGATGTTTATTTCGCCGATGCTTTAAAAGGGGAACTGAAAAATTCTGTTGGTGCTGGAGACTCTATGATTGCAGGGTTTGTTGGAACTTTTGATAAAACAAGAGATCCAGTTAAAGCTTTCGCTGCTGGTGTTGCAACAGGTGGAGCAACTGCATTCTCAACAGATTTAGCCCAAAAGGAATTAATAGATGAATTACTACCACAAGTGAAGATAACTAAAATAACAGGGAGGAACTAAAATGAGAATCACTGATTTATTGAGCAAAGATGTTATGATTATGTCATTACAAGCAACGACAAAAGAAGCTGCTATCGATGAAATGATTGCTTCGTTAAAAAGCAATGGAAAAATTAATGATGAGGTCCTTTTTAAAGAAGCGATAATGAACCGTGAAGCACAAAGTTCCACTGGTGTAGGTGAAGGAATTGCAATGCCACATGCGAAAACAAAAGCTGTAAATGAGCCAACTGTTGTTTTTGCTAAAAGTGAAAAAGGATTAGACTATGATGCTTTAGATGGTCAACCAGCACATTTATTCTTTATGATTGCCGCTCCAGATGGTGCTAATGCAACTCATTTAGAAACCTTAGCAGCACTTTCTCGATTATTAGTCCACCCAACATTTGTTCAATCATTAAAAGATGCTAAAACTCCAGACGAAGTAATCAATCTTTTTAATCATGAACAAGAAGATTCAGAAGAAACAGTTGTCGCTCCAACATCGAATAACGATACTGGTAAATCAGTCGTGGCAGTTACAGCTTGCCCGACAGGTATTGCGCATACTTATATGGCAGCAGAAAAATTACAAGAAACAGCAAATAAATTAGGTGTGCGAATCAAAGTAGAAACAAATGGTTCTAGAGGCGTTGAAAATCGTCTGACAGACAAAGAAATTGCAGAAGCAGACGGTGTTATTATTGCCGCTGATGTACAAGTGGATATGCCTCGCTTTGATGGAAAACATTTAATCGCTAAGCCAGTTGCGGCGGGAATTCATAAGCCAGAAGAATTAATTAATGAAGCAATATCTGGCAATGCCCCAGTATATAAAGCGGAAGAAGGAAGCCAAGCGGTAGAAAGCGCAGATGGGCTTTCAATTGGTCAACAAATATACAAACATCTAATGAGTGGTGTTTCTCACATGCTACCATTTGTCATTGGTGGCGGTATCGCAATCGCAATTGCATTCATGCTTGACCAAATGTTAGGTGTTCCTCAAGATCAACTTGCAAAACTAGGTTCATATAACGAAATTCCAGCATTGTTAAAACAAATCGGTGATGTTGCATTCGGCTTTATGCTTCCAGTATTTGCGGGTTACATCGCTTACAGTATATCGGATAGACCAGGACTTGTAGCAGGTTTTGTAGCAGGTGGAGTAGCATCTGTTGGTGGCGCAGGATTCCTAGGTGCGTTAGTCGGCGGTTTCCTTGCTGGTTATGCAGTAGAACTAGTAAAACTTGCACTTAAAAAATTACCAAAAACATTAGACGGTATCAAAGTAGTTTTATTCTATCCAGTTTTATCAGTTTTAATTGTAGGACTTTTAATGTTGCTACTAAATGTGCCAATGAGCGCGTTGAACACTTGGTTAAATGATTTCTTAAATAGTCTAAGTGGTACAAATGCAGTTATTTTAGGATTGCTGCTTGGAGCAATGATGGCAGCCGATTTAGGTGGACCAATTAACAAAGCAGCCTATATCTTCGCAACTGGAACACTTGCCGCAAGTGTAGCAACAGGAGGTAGTGCAATTATGGCAGCGACAATGGCTGCTGGTATGGTACCACCACTTGCAACATTTGTAGCGACACTTATTTTTAGAAATAAATTTACAGCTCAAGAACGTGATGCCGGTTTGACTAACTCCATTTTAGGAGCTTCATTCATTACTGAAGGAGCTATACCATTCGCGGCAGCAGATCCACTTCGAATGATTCCAAGTTTCATTGCCGGAAGTGCTATCACAGGCGCAATCGTTATGTTCTTGAATATTAAAGTATTAGCACCACATGGAGGAGTTTTCGTTATCTTCCTAGTATCCCAACCATGGTTCTACATCATTGCAATTATTATCGGAACATTAATCAGTGCAGCATTAATTGGTGTTCTACGTAAGAAACCAACTGTATAATAATATCGAAATCGTCTTTTGAAACTAAAAAGGCGATTTCTTTTTAGTAAATTCTCGAATTCTTTCTAAAAAATTGCTATACTGGAAATGAAGCGAGGTGGGCGTATTGGAATTTGGAGAAAAATTAATTCATTTACGAAAGAAAAATCGATTAACACAAAAACAATTAGCGGCGAAAATTGGGACAACTGCATCCACAATAAGCAAATATGAAAATGATAACCACCGACCGCCAATCTTTATTTTGGCTAAATTAGCAGAGATTCTTGGAACAACGACAGATTTTTTATTAGATGATGTAGCTGGCTTACGAGAAAAAAATTCAGTAAACGCCTTTCCATTGATTGGAAATCCTGAGCTTGAGAAATGGTATTTAGAATTGCCGTATACATATTCAGAAGATGAATTATTAATGTTAAAACGAATTGCAGATGCGATTGAGAATAAAAAATAATTTAAGGTAAAGCCAGCTACGCAATGTGTAGCTGGCTTTATTTAGTTTAAATTTACTGCTCAGGATCTTTAGAATCTTCATTGTCAGGAAGCATGGTATTGTAAAAACGTCTTGGTTCAGCGGCAAGTGTGGTTGGTGGGAAAAACATATTCATTGAAGGGAAGTTACTCTCCATCATACGCATTTTTTGAGAAAATTTCATATGTAACATGGAGGTTCTAGCAATCTGATTATTAAAAGATGCTAAAGACATATCAATTTCAAAAGTTTCCATATTAGAAAATATGATTAAAGTGTGGTTAAATCCAATTGCATGATAGTCTTTGATGTGTTGCGGGAAAATCCAAATACAGTCTACTGAACTTGGTGCTACAGTTGGAAATACATAAGTGGACGTAACAGGATCAATAATAATAGGTGGCTTATGAGTAACACCTATTAAATGCTTGGTGCCCTCCTTACGACCCTCATAGCTTGATCCGAAAAAGTTACAGCTGGTTTTAATTAACTCAAACGGGGTAAATTTAGAAGTATAATGAGAATCAACTTCATAAATTTCTGAATAGACTATACTTCCAGATTTTTTCGGAAAAATAATCATCGTGTGCGGGTTTACTTCATAAAACTGAGTACTGATTTGTTCTTTTTTCATTTCATTCAACTCCTCTATGTTTGTATTTATGTCTAAGAAGAAACCTAGAATTATTGCTTAATACGCAACAATTCCAAATAACGACTGAGCACCAAAGTAAGATATGAGTTATTTTTTGTCATTATAGCACATGGAAATTTACAAGTCATTAGATTTTCGTAAAGTTGTATTTTCAAGCTGTTTTCTGTTTTTTCTAGGCATATTACAATTTTTTGAGATTGTAATAAATATGAGTGAAGGAGTGGTAGTCGTGGAAATGCGTGATTTTTCTAATTCATTGATGAATCAGGTGGGTGTCCTTAAAGGAGAAAAAGAATTAACAAACGTTTTTATCGAATGCTTCCTGACGATGCTCCTAGAAGAGAGAAAATTAGAACAACTTAGAGCTGAAATTGATAAAGCTCTCGATAATAGGAACAAAGCTGAATTTATGCAACTAACAGAAAAAATGAATAAAATTCAACAGGAAATGCTGGCTTTTGAGTAGAATATATGAAAAACTAAGATAGTGAGAGCTATCTTAGTTTTTTTGAGCTGTTTTATAGATTTTCAAGCAAAAAAAGCCTCGAAAAAAGTTCTGGACAGATTGCTCAAATATGGTAAACTAAATAAAAACATATGTTCGGTGGTGAGGGTATGACACTTCAAATAATTGCTGGTAAATCAGGAACAGGCAAGACAACTTATTTAATGGATGAAGTTGGAGCAAAAATCAAACAAAATTCCAAGACTTATATTTTTATCGTTCCAGATCAAATGACATTTCAGATGGAGACGAGCTTTTTAAATAAAGAAAATTTAGCGGGTATGCTTGGGACACAAATATTCAGCTTTAGTCGTTTGGCATGGAAAATCCTTCAGGAAACAGGCGGGTTATCCAAGACTTTTCTAAGTCAAACAGGAATCGAAATGGTTATCCGAAAAGCTGCACTTGATCAAAAAGATGAATTAAAGATTTTTTCTAAAGCTACTTCTAGAAAGGGCTTTTATTCAGAGTTAGCAAATTTATTTAAAGAAATGAAACAAGAAGAAGTTTCTATAGAAGATATGGTTAACAGCGCTACCAATTTGTCTACAAGTGTAAACAGCAAAGTTCATGATATTTCACTGATTTATCAAAAGTATGAAGAACTGTTAGCAGATAAGTTTCTCGAAAATGAAGACTATTTGAGATTACTTGCAGAGAAAATTGTAGAAAGCGATTATCTAAATCAGACTGAAATAGTCATTGATGGTTTTACTTCTTTTTCAAAACAAGAACTCTCCGTCATTGGAGAATTAATGCGGAAATGTGATAAAGTGACAGTTTCGCTAACTTTAAATGTTCCTGAAATCCAACAGGGTTTAGATGAATACAGTATGTTTAAGGCGAGTACGGAAGCTTACTATGCTTTATTAGATTTGGCTAAATCGAACGGAATTCAAGTAGAGCAAGAGAAGTTTTTATTAGAAAACCAACGAGCAAAAACAGACTCGTTAGAATTTCTAGCAAATGCTTGGGGTCATAATAAATTTATGGCTTTCAAAGGAGAGCCCAGCAATTTAAAAATTCATCAAGCGAACAATAGACGTGCAGAAATCGAAGGGATAGCACGCGAAATCAGGCAGCTTACATTGAGTGGCTATAGATATAGAGATATGGCCATTTTGACAAGGAACCTTGGAGATTATGATATTTTATGTGAAACAGTAATGGAATCATATGGTATTCCAATCTTCATTGATAAAAAAAGAGCCATGGCCAAACACCCGTTTATTGAGTTTATTCGTTCCAGCTTAGATGCTATTCTATTTAATTGGAAGTATGAACCTATTTTCCAAGCAGTTAAAACAGAATTTTTCTTTGATATCACAGATAATTCAAGTGACTTGCGACGTAAATCAGATATACTAGAAAATTATGTACTAGAAAACGGTATTCAAAATAAATGGAAGTGGGAAAAAGAAGGTGATTGGATTTACCGGAAAATTCGGGGACTCTCTACAAATCTACTACCGCAAACGGATGAAGAAATCCATACACAATCTATTATAAATGACATGAGAGACATGATAGTAACGCCTCTCTCGACATTGGAAAGTAATTTACGCAAAGCGAGTACTGGAATGGAATTTGCACTAGCGCTCTATCATTATTTAGAACAAGTAAAAGCTGTAGAGCGATTGGAATCATGGAGACAACGAGCAGAAGAGCAAGGTTATTTAGAACTTGCCAGAGAACATGAGCAAGCATGGAGTTCTATTTCTGCCCTTTTGGATGAATTTGTAGAGGTTCTAGGCGAGGAAACCTTAGAGCTAATTAGCTTTACGGAAATCATTACAACAGGCTTAGACGCGCTTGAATTTTCGCTTTTACCACCTTCCTTAGATCAAGTTGTTTTAGCTGATATGGAAAACGCAAAGTTACTAGATATGAAAGTTATTTTTGCGATTGGAATGAATGACGGTGTGATGCCACTTCGACAAAAAGATAAAGGTATTCTGTCTGATCAAGATCGAGATGCTTTACGTGCAGAAGATAGTAATTTAAAGCCATCAGCTAAAAATAATATTGGTGAAGAAGATTTATTAGCATATAAAATTATTAGTCTACCAAGCGATAAGTTGTTTCTTAGTTATCCAGCTGCTGATGAAGAAGGCAAAGTTCTTAGCGAATCAAACTATCTAAGAAAAATAAAAGGTCAGTTTAAAGAATTAAACGAATCGGTTTACTTAACAGATCCGAGTTTATTAAGTGATGAAGAACAAAGTAATTATATTCGCTCCAAACAAGCAGCATTAGGGTTGTTGACAAGTCAATTGCAAATGTACAAACGTGGTTATCCACTATCTATTGTGTGGTGGGATGCTTATAATAGCTATTTTGAAGATGCCAAAGAATCCAGAATGGCAAAACAAATATTGTCTAGTTTATATTATGAAAATAAGACTAAGCCTTTACAAGAAACAACAGCCAAAAATTTATTTGGAGAAACTATTCATGCTAGTGTTTCTCGAATGGAGAAATTTTTCAGCTGCGAATTCCAACATTTTGCGCAATATGGATTAAAACTAGAAGAACGAGGTCATTTTCAGTTGCAAGCTGTAGATATGGGAGAGATTTTCCATGGTGCTATGGAGTGGATTTCAGCTGAATTAAAACGAAATAATTTAGACTGGGGCAATTTAACAGAGGAAGAATGTCGACAAATGGCGAAACTAGCGATGACATTTTTAGCACCGAAGATTCAGCATGAGATTTTGCTAAGCTCCAAACGAATGGAATACATTCAATATAAGTTACTCCAAATTATAACGAGAGCGACCACGGTCTTAAATGAGCAAGCCAAAAGCAGTGCATTTCGTCCAGTAGGCTTAGAGGTGGATTTCGGGCTAAAAGGAGATATTCCACCATTAAAAATCCCCTTACAGTCCAATAGTGAACTCCTTTTGCAAGGACGAATTGATAGAATAGATATGGCGGAACAGGATGATCGAACATTCCTTCGAATCATTGATTATAAATCTAGTTCGCATGATCTGGCGCTTACTGAGGTCTATTATGGATTAGCGCTACAAATGCTTACTTATTTAGATATTGTTGTAACAAATGCACAAAAAATGATTGGGAAAACTGCAGAACCAGCGGGCGTGCTGTATTTCCATATGCACAATCAATTTGTGCAAGCGGAAAAGGAACTAAGTGATGAAGCTATCGCAAAAGAATTACAAAAAAGTTCCAAAATGAAAGGATTGATTTTATCAGATCCAGTGGCGGTATCATTAATGGATACGACACTGGAAAAAGGAAAATCATCCCATATTATTCCAGCAGAAATTAAGCAAAATGGTGATTTAAGTGCGAGGTCAAGGACAGCTACAAAAGCAGAATTTGATAAAATGCGCCAATTTGTGCGACATAAATACCAAGAAGCTGGTAATAAAATACTTGATGGGGCAGTCGCGATTAACCCTTATAAATTAAAAGAAAGAACCCCTTGCCAATTTTGTAGTTTCCGTTCTTTCTGTGGATTTGACCCATCTCTAACCAGCAATCAATATAGACATTTAACAAATGAAAAGTCAGAAACAATTTTAACAAAAATGGATGTAGAAGGAGGGGCGCAGTAGTATGAGTTTTGACATACCATTAAAACCAACTGATTCTTTATGGACGGATGACCAGTGGAAAGCCATTCAAGCAAAAGGAAATAATGTACTTGTAGCTGCTGCTGCGGGCTCTGGGAAAACGGCTGTTCTAGTTACTAGAATCATTGAAAGATTAATAGATGAATCGGCTAACTTAAATGTAGACGAGTTACTTATTGTGACTTTTACAAATGCGTCTGCTGCAGAAATGAAATTTAGAATAGGAAAAGGTTTGGAGGAAGCTTTAGAACAAAATCCAGATTCTGCCCATTTGAAAAGGCAAGTAGCTTTACTTAACTATGCCTCTATTTCCACACTTCATTCCTTCTGTTTAGAAATTATTAGAAAATATTATTTTGAAGCAGATATAGATCCAAGTTTTCGCTTAATTGAGCCAATTGAAAGTAGCATGATTCGAGATGAAGTTTTGGAAGAACTGCTGGAAAAAGAATACAGTATTGCAAACAACGAGGCTTTTTTTCACTTGGTAGAATCGTTCACCGGAGATCGATCTGATGTAGAATTGCATATGCTAATATCTAAACTCTATGATTTCTCTAGGGCAAATCCGGACCCGAATGCATGGCTAGAAACAATGGTAGATTTCTATAATACTGAAGAAATTACTTCGATTACAGAATTACCCTATTTTCCAATCATTAAAGAAGATATTGAATTAAGAGTTAATCAAGCTAAAAACTACTTGTTGAATGCGATAGATTATGCAAACGAAAATGGAGGTCCAGCACCATATTTACCTACATTAGAAAATGATTTAGCTCAAATTAATGCATTATCAGCGCTGGATTGGACTAGCTGGGAGAATCTAAAGTTAGCCACTGAAAGCATTGATTTCAAACGAATTCCAACACTAAAAAATAAAAGTGACTACGATGAAGTATATGTCGAAGAAACAAAAAAATTCCGAGACGCTGCAAAAAAAGAAATTAAAAACATCGCGATAGACTGGTTTTCGAGAGCAGAAACCAATTATTTGGCGGATTTAGAAAAAATGAAACCAGACATTCAAACTTTGAGTGAATTAGTAAAAAGTTTCGCCAAGCATTTCTTTGAAGAAAAACAACAACGAGGCGTATTGGATTTTAATGATTTAGAACACTTAGCCTTAAAAATTTTATTAAAAGGCAACGAAGCGTCGGAAGTTGCTCACAATTATCAAAAACAATTTAAAGAAGTATTAATCGATGAATACCAAGATACTAATATGGTCCAAGAAACTATCTTACGCCTTGTAACTAATCCAGATGATAAGCAAGGAAATTTATTTATGGTTGGAGATGTAAAGCAATCTATTTATCGGTTCCGTTTAGCCGAGCCAACTTTATTTATGACGAAGTATCAAGCATATCAGCAAGACGGTAATGGAACTGGGATACGTATTGATTTATCGCAAAACTTCAGAAGTAGAAAAGAAGTACTCGACGCAACCAATTTCATCTTTCACCAATTGATGGATAGACATATTGCAGAAATTGACTATGATTCAGCTGCAGAGTTGACTTTAGGCGCAAATTTTCCAGAAACAAATGAAATGGCGACAGAACTTTTATTGATTGATATGAAATCAGAAGAGAAAGAAACGGAAGATGAATTATCGCCACAAGAATTGCAGAAAAACCAAGTAGAATCACGCGCAATTGCAATGAAAATTAGAGATATGATAGATAACAAGTTTCCAATTTATGATAAAAAATTAAAGCAAAATAGACCTATTCAATACCGGGATATAGTTATTTTGGCGCGGGCGATGACAAGTGCTCCGGATATGGAAGAGGCAATGAAAGGTGAAGATATTCCGTTTTATGCTAATAATAATTCTGGCTATTTTGAAACGACAGAAGTAGCCACGATGATTGCACTTATGAAAGTGATTGACAATCCTTATCAAGATATTCCGCTTGCTGCTGTACTACGTTCACCGATAATCGGTTTAAATGAAGAGGAACTTGGACAAGTACGTATGGCGAAGAAAAATGGCTATTTCTTTGATGCTTTATTAGTATATAAGGATATAACCGTCTCAGAAACAGCAGATAAAATAAGTGCCTTTATTCAGCAACTAAATACTTGGCGCGAATTATCTATCCGAGAAAATTTAACTTCTTTAATTTGGCAAATTTACCAAGAAACGAACTTCTATGAATTTGTTGGTGGATTACCTGGTGGCAAACAGCGCCAAGCTAATTTACGAGCTCTGTATGATCGTGCGAATCAATACGAAAAGACTTCCTTCCGTGGCTTGTTCCGTTTCGTTCGCTTTGTCGAGCGTTTGGAAGTTCGCGGTGATGACTTAGGAACAGCAAAGACACTTGGTGAAAAAGAAGATGTCGTTCGGATGATGACTATCCATGCCAGTAAAGGACTAGAATTTCCCGTGGTAATCGTCTCTGGACTAAGTAGGAAATTTAATATGCGTGATATTTATAGTAAAACACTGCTAGACAAAGATTACGGATTTGCATCTAATTATCGAGATATCCAGAAAATGATTGTTTATCCGACTATTATGCAACAAGCTATTAAACAAAAAAAATCTCGCGAAATGATTGCGGAAGAAATGCGTGTTTTATACGTTGCCCTCACTCGTGCGGAAGAAAAGTTGATTTTGACGGCTACTGTACCAGATTTTGAAAAAACAAGTAAGAACTGGTTGCAAGTTGCCAAAGGAAAAGAAACTATTCTACCAGCAGCAACAAGAGCAAAGGCGAAGTGCTATTTGGATTGGATAGGAAACGCGACTATTAGACATGAAAGCTTTAAAGATTTATTGTGTGAAGAAATGATTCAAACACTTCCGACAGGCATGAAGCTCCAGATTGAAATCAAAACGAAAGAAATGTTTTTAGCAAGTGAACTAGAAAAATCAAAATCGGACAATTGGTTGGAAAATATAAAGGAACATCAACCAGTACCTGTTCAAAGCCCATATAAGGACGAAATTCAGCGATATATGAACTATGAGTACGGAAACGAGGCGGCGACAGAAATTCGTGCTAAACAGTCCGTAACAGAGCTTAAACGGCAATTCTCTTTGCAAGATAGCTGGAGTGATACCACTTTGCTAAAAGAATTTCAAAAAGTATCACTAGATAGACCAAAGTTTTTACAACAAAATAAGTTATCGGCAACAGAAATTGGTACAGCAATGCATACCCTTATGCAAGCAGTTTCGTTAGAGAGTCAGCCGTCGAAGGAAGATTTAGAGCAACTTTTACAAACGATGCGTGAAAAAGATATCTTAACCGAGGCGCAAATTAAAGCAATCAATATACAACAAATAATAGGTTTCTTTGAATCGCCATTAGGAAAAACGATGTTACAGAAAAAAGACCTAGTCAAGCGCGAAGTACCTTTCAGTTATTTGCTCCCTGTATCCAAACTATATGAACAAGCTGATATAGACGAACGCGTGCTCATTCAAGGTGTTGTTGATAGTATGATTGAAGAGGAAGAATCAATTATTTTAATTGACTATAAAACAGACAAAATTGAAGGGCGATATGCGGATTGGGAAGCTGCTGAAAAAGTAATGAAAGAACGATATCAAATACAGATTAAGCTTTATGCAGAATCAATCCAAGCTATTAGTGGAAAAAAAGTAACGAAAGCATATCTATATTTCTTCGATGGACAACATATATGCCAAATAAACACAAAGGAAGGTCTTTAAATGAAATGGTTGAGTTATTTATATCAGGGGAACTTTGATTACGGCTTGTTAACACCTGAAAATAAAATTATCCCTTCAAAAACAATTTTTTTGAATCCGCCAGCAACCCTTTTGGATTTCATCAAAGAAAAACCAGCACTTCCTGAATTACAAGGAATCAAAGCGAATATCGATTTAGCTGATGTGGAAATTCAAATTCCTTTTACACCACCAAATAATATCATCGCTATTGGAAAAAATTATTATAATCATGTGTTGGAAATGGGAAGTAAAGAAGATGTTCCGGAGCATATTCTTGTATTTACAAAGAGTGCTAATAGTTTGTTGCCACATAATGGACAGATTGAGCTTCATCAAAATATAACCGAGCAACTCGATTATGAAGGAGAACTCGCAGTTATTATCGGGAAAGAAGTCAGAGATATATCCGAAAAAGAAGCATTATCTGCTATTTTTGGATTCACTATTTTAAATGATGTCACAGCGCGAGACCTTCAGAAAAAACATAAACAATTTTATATTGGGAAAAGCCTTGATGCAAGTTGCCCGATTGGTCCGTATGTACTTGAAAATGATGCAAGCGAAGAAATTACTTTTTATATTGAGACGAAGGTTAATGGTGAAGTGAGACAATCGGACTCTACAGATAAGTTTATATTTAGTTTAGCTCGAATTATTGCAGACCTATCAAAAGGACATACGCTAATTCCTGGTGATATAATAGCTACGGGAACTCCTAGTGGTGTAGGGAAAGGCATGAACCCACCAACTTTTTTACAAGAGGGGGACCTTATCGAAATTACTATCGATAAAATTGGAACATTAACTAATCAAGTAAGAAAATCTTAAAAAGGAAGAAGGAAGTATTATGTGGGGTTATATTCATTTAATTTCTTGGGTAGCCATTGTTGTATTAACAGTTACAGCTTTACTCATTTATTCCAAATCTGCAAAAAGTTTTACGATATTGCAAATGATTAATCGCGTTTTTTACATTCTCGTTATCCTAAGTGGAATTATGATGGTGCAGTACAGCGTGGAACAAAGCTGGATTCTAGCGATATTTAAAATTCTAATGGGGATTATTGTGATTGGCGTTGTAGAGATGCTGCTTAGTTATCGAAAACAACAAAAACCAACGGGCATGTTTTTAATGATTTTTGTTATTGTGGTAGTGATTACGGTATCACTAGGCTTCTATTTGTCAGGCGGATACCCATTATTTAACTAAAAATCAAAAAAATAATGAAAAAGACTTCTCTTTTCTCTGGAAAGTTGGTATGTTATGTTAGGGCCAAAAAAGGAGAGAAGAAAATGAGTTCAAAAATAGTATATAGAGAATATGCTAAAAAAACCGCCATTGCGATTATAGCAGCACTTTTAAACGCAATAGGCATGAACTTCTTTTTAATACCAGCACAAGTTTACGCTGCTGGATTAAATGGGGTTGCACAACTAGGTTCAGACATGTTACGTGATTCAATGAATATTTCTATTTCGACAGGGCTGCTTGTTCTGTTATTAAATATTCCAGTGGCAATTTTAGGCTGGTTAAAAGTAGGGAAATCCTTTACTGTTTTCAGCTTTTTAACAGTTGCTTTTATGTCATTTTTCTTGATTGTTATTCCAGAAGTGCAAGTGTCCAACGATATTTTGCTTAATGCGATTTTTGGGGCCTTAATTGCTTCTGTAGGTATTGGTTTGGCTTTGAAATTTGGTATTTCTACTGGCGGACTTGATATCGTAGCAATGTACATAACAATTAAGACGGGGCGCTCTTTTGGAAAGTATTTCTTGCTTCTAAATGGTGTTATTATAATTGTCGCAGGGTTCGCCTATGATTGGACATTCGCGCTCTATACGCTGATTTCTTTGTATGTTCAAAGTAGAGTGATTGATATTATTCATACGAGACATCAGAAATTAACAGTGATGATTATGACGCAACACTCCGAGACTGTTATTAAAGCAATTCATGAAAACATGGTGCGGGGTATTACAGTTGTAGATGCGATGGGTGGCTACTCAAAAGAAGATGTAGCAATGCTAATTATGGTAATTACTCGTTATGAATTATATGATATTACGCACATTGTCGGAGAATTTGACCCTAAAGCCTTTATTAATGTCATGGAGACCTCTAGCGTGTTCGGGGATTTCCGTTCTGAGGCAGACCAAAAATTGGCAATGGCAATGTATAAAAATAAAATGATGTAAAAAAGCTGCAAGGTATGGCTCTTGAACCAAAAATTAGAATTCCTAACTTTTGTAAGACCATACTTGCAGCTTTTTATTATAAGTTTAAATTTTCTTCTAAATATAGAGCGATGCCATCATCTTGGTTGGAGGCGGTTACCACATTCGCTACGTTTTTTACGGATTCAGCAGCATTGCCCATTGCAACACCAACGCCTGCATAATCTAGCATTTGTAAATCATTTGTCTCGTCGCCGAATGCAATGATATCTTTACGATCAAAGCCTAGTGTTTTGGCAGCAGCTTGAACGCCGATTGCTTTGTGGATCCCATATTTAATAATTTCCACTGCAGGCCAAGCAGATGCTCCCCATGTATGGTGGGAAATAACGCCAGAAAGTGATTCATCTAAATGTTTGCTGATTAAATCTAGTTGATCCATTTTCCCGAAAAATAATAAGGAAGTAGCATCGGATTGAATAGCATCACGGATATTTCCAAATACGATATTTTCCGTACCTAAATGGAATGTTTCAGGGACACTGTTGTTGTGTTCTTTCAAAAAGACATTGTCCTGTACTTCAGCCGCGATATTATCTAATGCAAAGTCGTTGGAGAAATCAAGTAACTCGTGAACAACATGTAAATCAATGGCATGATGGTATCCTTCAGCGAATGTAGTAAGTCTAGGATGATGATAAACAGCGCCGTTGAAATTAACAATCGGTGTGGTTAATCCAAGTTCGTGGTAGTAAGAACCGCTAATTCGGTATGGGCGGCCTGTTGCGATCATAACTTCATGACCAGCCATGCGTGCTTTTTCTAAAGTATTTTTTGTATGCGAGGAGATAGTTAAATCATCTCTAAGTGTTGTGCCGTCAAGGTCTAGTACGATTAATTTTTTAGACATAGTTTGCTCCTTTAATTCATATGGTTGGTTCAAAACTGCCCCTTCATGCTAAAATAAGGGCACACATTAATGATAGACGTTAATCACAAATTTGTAAATGATTCCGACCTTTACAATAGCTTAATAAACCTTATAGAAATGAGGCTTCATAATGATTCAAGTAGAAAATGAACAAATTGCGGGAATACCAGTTTTACATATTAGCAATAGCGAAAATGCAGATAAAATGTTACCAACAATCATCTTTTATCATGGTTTTACTTCTCAAAAAGAACTGTATTTACATTATGGATATTTGCTTGCACAGCGAGGTTTTCGTGTGGTTTTACCAGATGCGAAGTTGCACGGGGAGCGCCTTCAAGGAGCGAATCCAGAAGATCAAGCGACGTTCTTTTGGGATGTGATAGAAACGAATATCAAGGAATTCCCATTAATTATAGATGAACTAATTAAAGCTGGGAAAACAGACCCGAATCGTATTGGTGTTGGTGGAGTTTCGATGGGAGCTATCACATCGCTTGGGCTTCTTGGGCAACATGAAGATATTAAAGTGGCAGTTAGCTTAATGGGAAGCGCGTATTACGTTGATTTTGCTAAGGAGCTATCTAAATATGCACTAGCACAAGGACTAACATTCCCTTATGACGTTGATGAGCGAATTTTATCCTTGCAAAAATACGACTTAACTCAAAATATTACTAAAATAAACAACCGTCCATTGCTACTTTGGCACGGTAAAAAAGATGATGTTGTACCGTTTGCTTATAGTGAAAAATTATATCAAACGCTTGTGGAAGATAGCTTGGCGGATAATGTGCAATTTATCATTGACGATAATGCGAAACACAAAGTTTCCGTCGAAGGAATGCTGCAAGGAGTTAGTTTTTTTGAGAAATTCTTATAATGAAAATCATTCTCATATATGATACAATAAATGTACAAAATTGCAAAAAGGAGGCATATGCTTCATGGATGAGCAACTGAAAGAAAACCTAATGGGCGCACTAGAACAAGTTATCGATCCAGAACTTGGTATTGATATTGTGAACATTGGGCTTGTATATGATGTTGAGTTAGATGATGACGGGCTTTGCACAGTATCAATGACGCTTACAACAATGGGATGTCCGCTTGCTGGTATTTTGACTGAGCAAGTACAAATGGCGTTAAGTGATATTCCAGAAGTGAAGGATACAAATGTAAACCTTGTTTGGAATCCACCTTGGACTAAAGATCGTATGTCACGCTATGCAAAAATAGCGCTCGGGATACGCTAATTAAATAAAAATGAGCAGGTAGAACGTATTTCGCGTTGTACCTGTTATTTTTATAGAAATGAGTAGAGGAATAGAACGATGAATTATGAAATGATAAGTAACTACAAAGAGAATAAATTATATCGCGATAGTTTTAATAGACTTGCTGAAAGTACTTTTGATATTAATTTTGAAGAATGGTTTAATCAAGGTTTTTGGAATGATAAATACGTTTGTTATTCTTATATCGATAATGAGGAAGTCATCGCGAATGTTTCCATTAATAAAATGAGCTTAATTTATCAAGGCAAGGATTATAGCGCTCTCCAAATTGGCACCGTTATGACGCACCCTAATTACCGTGGTCAGGGACTTGCTAAGGAATTATTAGAACATGTAATAGCCAAATATGAAGCCCAATATGACTTCCTATATCTATTTGCCAATGATTCTGTATTAGATTTCTATCCGAAATTTGGTTTTGAGCGTGTCGAGGAAAGTAGTTTTACTGTCGATGTAAGCAGTTTGAAACGAAAGTCTGCTAATATAAAAAAACTGAATCCCGATAATAATACCGATTTTCAGCTAATAAGTCGTATTGTATCTGAAAAAACTCCACTTTCTAACATACTGGATGTCAAAGAAAGTGAAGATTTACTGATGTTTTATGTATTAATCGCATTAAAAAACGAGCTTTACTATATTGAAGAAATAGATACGATTGTTCTGATGGAACAGGAAGATGCTGATTTATATGTACTCGACATTCTTAGTACGAAAAAACTTGATGTGGTGGAAGTTTTAAGTTATCTGCCGACTAAAAAAATCGAAACAATTCATCTTCTATTTACGCCAGAAAAGAGCAAATACATTGATGCGGCACATATCATTGAAACGGAAGATATGTTGTTTGTGCGGCCGAATATACTTACAAGTGAGCCTTATTTCTTATTTCCAGCGACCTCTCACGCTTGATTTTCAAGTTTTGTCAGACGCTCTTCTAAACGCTGTTGATGTTTATACTGTTCAATGATCCTTTTAGCGAGTTGTAATTCTGCTTGTGCAGTCATTAAGTGGTCTTGCCCGTGAATTAATAAAAATGACGGGTGAGCTACTGTTTCTGAGTCGCGAATAGATACTAATTTTGTTTGCCAAATATGGCCTTCTTGAAATTGATCTTGTGCGATTTGTAGATGTTCATCCGCTTTGTCGAACTGATACTTTTCTGCATAATCAATTGCTTTATATGCTTCTTTACGTGTGTTTCCACCATGCAAAATAAGTTTTACAACAGCTTCTTCTACTTGAATTTCCATTTTTCCACCCCAACAGTTGATTGTTTTCTTTTATTGTAGCAAATGCCTGAACGATATGACAATAAATTAGCAATAAATCAGCCTATGGAATGATGCGTTTCATTTCGTGTGGCGTATAATAGACAATAGAAAAGGTGTGGAGGGATTCAAATGGAAGAACGTTTGTATGAACTAGAAGATAAAGTACAAGACCTAGAGCTTGAAGTGCATGATTTACGTGCTAGAATTCAACTGCTTGAAGATAAACCAGCTGCTCGTTCTAGTTTACTCGGTCATAATGTATGGGTCTTGATTCCATTAGTCGCTATTGTTTCTTGGATGATTGTAGAAATTTTCAGCTAAAAGGGACCCGCAAAGGTTTCTTTTTTGTGCATAATATCGTTGTTTCTATACGAAAAACAGCGATAATAGTAAGGTTTTTATATCTTTTCTTAGCTTCGTCACAAAAAATCTATATTTATTTACTTGCTTTTTTCAAGAACAATAGTAAAATAAGTTATAGGATAGAGTTTTACCTCGATGAAAGTTTCATTTTTACTAATGTGATTTTCATGGGGATAAGACCCTATCATGGTTATAATGACTTTTGGTGTATCCATCTTCCAATAGAATGGCAACTAGTCAGACATCTGTTTAGACACCAAAATCATTATTTGTTTTCATTCATCTCATTGGCCGTGTAGTTCATGTCTATGCCTCATCCCGTTATGCATAGGCGCCCGAACATGATGGCAACGCTGGAAATGTTTATTTCGAGCGTCTTTTTTTGTCTTCTTTTATAGGCGGAATAATTTAATAACAATCTGGTTATTGTTATACTGTAGAAGAGGATAGGAGGAGATTTATATGACTTTAAAAGGTAAAAAAGTTATTGCGCTTGTCAGTGAAGACTTTGAGGATTTAGAGCTTTGGTATCCGGTGCTTAGATTGCGTGAGGCAGGCGCTTCGGTACATCTAGTGGCAGAGGAAGCGAAAAAAGTTTATCACGGTAAGTACGGAGTCCCTGTTACTTCTGACTATGATTTTGATTCTGTTCGCGCAGAAGATTATGATGGAATTTTAGTTCCAGGTGGCTGGTCCCCGGATAAGTTGCGTCGTTTTGATAGCGTACTGAATTTGGTTCGTGCTTTTGATAAAGCGAAGAAGCCAATCGGACAAATTTGCCATGCTGGTTGGGTACTTGTTTCTGCCGGGATTTTAGAAGGTGTGAATGTGACAAGTACGCCAGGAATTAAAGATGATATGACGAATGCGGGAGCTATTTGGCATAATGAGCCGGTTGTAACAGACGGACACATTATTTCAAGTCGTCGCCCACCAGACCTACCAGAATATTTACCAGCGTTCATTTCCGCTTTAGAAGATTAAAAAAAGAAGCATTCCCAAAGTGGGGGATGCTTCTTTTTAGTTTAGAAGTAAAATGTAACGATAAAGCCGATAAAACTAGGGATTGCTGCGACTAAAAGCAGGATACTCCAGCGTAATTGGCTTTTTCGACTAGGATTTCCACTACGACCGCCAAAGGAAACGAATGCGGATAGAATAATGGATGCAAAGACAATAATGGTTGTAACAATGGAATATAATGTGGATACAGTGTAGTCAGGTATCAAAAAGCTTGCTAGAAAAACAGCAACAGCAAGTACGACACCGGCGAGCAGTGATTTTAAAAACACGACAAGTTCAACTCATTTCTAATTAGTTTCTCTCTTCTTTATAGCAAAAGACGTGGTTTTTGTCCAATAAAAAAGCGCCTACCGAGTTCGGCAGACGCTCGTTCGTTATTAATGTGGTAAAAATGCTACGAGAATGAAGAATAGTGCGGCGATTACAATTAGGAACCAGTTAAGTTCGCGCCATTTACCAGTGAATACTTTTAGTACTGGATAAGAAATGAAACCGAACGCTAGGCCGATTGCAATGCTTGAAGTTAGTGGCATAGCTAGAATAACTAAGAAAGCAGGGAATGCTTCATCTAGCGTATCCCAGTCAATTTCTTTAACAGCACCAATCATCATGCTACCAACAATGATAAGAGCTGGTGCAGTGATAGCGGAAATTCCGGATACAGCACCAACAAGTGGAGCGAAGAATGCGGAAATCATGAATAAAATTGCTACTGTAAGTGTTGTTAGACCAGTACGTCCGCCTGTTGCAACACCTGCAGATGACTCGATGTAAGCACTTGTAGGTGTTGTACCGAACATCGAACCAACACTTGTTGCAACTGCATCTGCCATTAATGCTTGCTTAGCGTTTGGTAATGATTCGCCTTTCATTAAGCCAGCTTTTTTCGCAACACCGATCATTGTTCCGGTAGTATCAAAAATCGTTATGAGTAGGAAGGACAAGACGACGGCGTAAAGCCCGTAACTCATTACATCACCAAAAGCATTAAGTGGATTAGTAAAAACGAATTCTGGCATTGGCGGAAGTTTAACAATACCTTCTGTAAATTTAAGTTCACCAGTGATAAATGCGATAATACCTGTTGCGATCATCCCGATGAATAAAGCTCCTTTTACGTTTAAAGCAAGTAGGATTAAAGTAATTAAAAGCCCAACAATAGCTAAAATGGCTTCTTTGGAATGTAAATCACCTAAACCGACTAAGTTTGAGTCATTTGAAACGATAATGCCTGTCATACGGAAACCGAGGAAAGCGATAAATAAACCAATACCAGCTGTGATCCCGGCTTTTAAATTATGTGGAATAGCTTCGATGATTTTTTCACGAAGCGGTGTTAAAGATAGTAATAAGAAAATAATACCTGCTACAAAGACCGCAGCGAATGCGACCGAATAATCTAGTTTTTGAGTTGTAACTACTGTGACGAAGTAAGCGTTCATACCAAGTCCTGGCGCAATCGCGATTGGATAGTTAGCGAAAATCGCCATCCATAATGTACCGATTACTGCTGAAATGATTGTTGCCATGAAGACCGTATTGAATGGAACACCTGCTGCGGAAAGGATAGCCGGGTTGACTACTACGATATATACCATCGTTAGGAATGTAGTAAAACCAGAGATGACTTCCGTTTTAACATCTGTACCGTTTGCTTTTAATTGAAACATGCGTGTGTTTCACTCCTTTTTTAAAATCATGCTTAATGGTAAATAACGAACATTAAAAACCACAACTTCAATATTATTCGTTTTTTACTAAAAAAGCAACCCTTTTTCGAAGATTTCTTAAATAGTTTATCTATGTTACAATGAAAGTATCACTTATACTAGGAGGATGCATGTGAAGGCAGTTGTTTTTGATTTTGATGGCACCATGCTTGATACGGAGAATTTATGGTATACGGAGACAATGAAATACTTGAAAGACACGTACGATATTGATTTACCAGATGAAATTTATCAGCAAATTATCGGTACAAGTGAAGAACCGATTATTACTTATATGATGGAAGCAACGAACGGGGCTTTTGATAAAGAAGCTTTTTTAACTACCGTGGCGGACGCTTGCCATCTTGGTCAACAATCACTTGGCTTTCGTGAAGGTTTTAAAGAATTTTTTGAACAAGTAAAAGCGAATGATTATAAAATTGGTCTTGCTACAAGTTCGGGTTATGCTTGGATTAAGCCTACGCTCGAACGACTTGGGATTTTAGCGGATTTTGAAACGATTCAAACGGCGGACCATGTGGATGAAATCAAGCCACATCCGGCACTTTATTTGCAAGCTGTGGAGGCTCTTGGTGTGAAGCCAGAAGAAGCGATTGCAATAGAAGACTCGAAAAATGGCGCACTATCAGCGATGCAGGCTGGATTAAAAGTCTATATCGTACCGAATGAAGCGACAAAAAACATCACTTTTCCAAAAGAAGCGGCGGTTGTGTCTTCTTTTGCAGAAATCAAATTAAAATAAAGGCTTTGTTAAAGAATAATGTGGATATTTGATACCTTTTTAAAATGTTGTGATAATAGGAACGAATAATCGTTTGCGTTTATCTGAATTTAGTGTGTAAGAGGTGGTAGATACAGGATGAAACTTCCTAATGGGGTAACTGGTTTTTATAATTCAGAAGCTAATAAACCTCCAAATATAGAAGAGAAACAGTTCAAGCAATTATGCTTCGACATTGTATCTTGTAATGGTGGAAAAGTTATAGGTTTTAATGCACCCCAATCCCCAGCAAATTTTTATTATGCGCAAGTTGAAATTTTAGGTAATAGTTTATATATCTTGCTGAACGCACATTATCCTTATCTTACTTTTGCATCAAACGTTGAATTTGGTGACATCAACTTCATCGAAAATCCTTTTCTTTATGAACAATTTGCTCCTTTCTACCAAATTATCGGTGCAGTAGAGCTAAACAGTTCTTATAATCAAAGCATGGCAAAGAAATCAGACTTAAATAGTGCTGAATTGGAACAACTTGCTTACTGGAAGCCCGAAACGGTAGGTCAAATAATCTTCAACTACTGGGATTAAAAAAATAATAACAGAGCTAAAAAAAGAGCAAACTTGCGAATGAAGCAAGTTTGCTCTTTTAATTAGAAGGTTAATTTGGCTAGGCGGTTGAATGCTTCTTCTAGCACGCTAATGTCTTGGGTTGCAGCCAGGCGAACATAATTATCACCAGATTCACCGAAAGCTAGCCCAGGAATTACAAGGACTTGCGTTTCTTTTAACACATATTCTGTAAATGAAACGGAATCCATGTTTGTTTTAGAAATGTTGATAAAGGCGTAAATCGAACCTTTGAGTGGATGTAAAGAAAGATATGGGATTTCTTCCACCCGTTTTGCGATGTATTCTAGACGCTTTTGGAAGGTTTCTGTTACTAAAGGAATTAGTGTCTCAGAATGATTTAACGCGTAAATAGCAGCTCGTTGGGACGGCGACGGGGCAGAGTACGTAATTCCTTCGTTAATAATCTTCGCAGCTTCGTTTAAATAAGTTGGAGCAATCATATAACCTAGACGCCAACCTGTCATCGCGAAATTTTTAGACATACTACCGAACGTAATTGTATGATCTGGCGCGAATTTGGCCATAGGTACGAATTCTTCATAAAAACTAAAACCATCATAGACTTCATCAGATAAAATAAAGAAATCGTATTTTTTAGCTAGATTAGCGATTTTTTCAAATGTGTCTGGTGAAAAAACAGCGCCAGTTGGGTTATTAGGTGAATTTAAAATTAAAGCTTTCGTTTTATCGGTGATGGCAGCTTCTAAAATATCGATATTAATCGCGAAGTCATCTTTTTCGTAAGTAGGGATGATAATTGGCGTACCACCAGAGTTTAACACTTGATCTTTGTAAGGAGAGAAGTACGGTTCGTGAATGATGACTTCATCGCCGTCGTCAAGAATGGTTTGCAAAGTTAAATACATACCATGAAGCGCGCCGACTGTGGCACGGATTTGGCTACGTTCAAAAGAAAGATCATAATTGCGGCTGAAATAACCACGGATGGCGTCAATTAGTTCCACGTCGCCACCTGATTCGGTGTATTTTGTATGACCAGCACGAACGTCTTCAAATGCAGCATTGATAATGGATTCATCCGTAATTAAATCGGGATCGCCGATAGATAAATCAAGAATATTAGGCATTGTTTTCGCGAGTGTACCAATATCAGCGAGGATATTAACGGGCATTTGTTGATGTCTTTTAGCAATTTTTGAGTTATTCATCATGGGTAATTAGCTCCTTTTTTCTATAAGTGCAGATAAACGCCTCACCAATAATAGGCGAGACGTAATCTAAGTTTATGCTAAAACTTTTCCTAAAAAGTCTTTTGTACGATCGTTTTGCGGGTTTCCGAATACTTCTTCTGGTGTGCCTTGTTCTTGAATCACGCCTTCGTCCATGAAGACAACGCGGTCGGCAACTTCTCTTGCGAAGCCCATTTCGTGCGTTACGACGACCATGGTCATACCTTCTTTAGCCAGTGATTTCATAACGCTTAAAACTTCACCGACCATTTCAGGGTCAAGTGCAGAAGTTGGTTCATCGAATAGCATTACATCTGGATTCATTGCGAGCGCTCGGGCAATGGCTACCCGTTGTTGCTGTCCACCAGAAAGTTGCGAAGGATAGCTAGTTGCTTTATTAGCTAGTCCAACTTTTTCAAGTAAGGAAAGGGCATGTTTTTTGGCAACTGCACTATCTTCATTTTTCACTTTTGTTGGAGCGAGCATCAGGTTTTCGAGTACGTTTTTATGTGGGAATAAGTTGAAGTTTTGGAAAACCATGCCCATTTTTTGGCGTAGTTCGTTGACGTTGGTTTGTTTTGCCATTAGGTCTTTGTTTTCGAAAAGAATTGTGCCGGATGTTGGTTGTTCTAATAAGTTTAGGCAACGTAAGAAAGTACTTTTTCCGCTTCCGGAAGGGCCGATAACTACGACCACTTCTCCGGATGCGATTTCAAGGTCAATGCCTTTTAAGACTTCTAATTTACCGAAATGTTTGTGTAAGTTTTTAATATCAATCACTTGTTCTCATTCTCCTTTCAGCAACACCTAGTAGTCTCGACAGGCTAAATGTTAGTACAAAGTAAATTAACGATGTAATGATTAGCGGGATAAATGGTTTGAAGCTTGCGCCTTGGACTACGCCAGTCATAAACATTAGTTCAGTTACACCGATAACGGATACGATGGAAGATTCTTTAATAACAGTAACAAATTCATTACCAAGTGCAGGAAGAATATTTTTTACAGCTTGCGGTAAGATGATGTAACGCATGCTTGCTCCTTGTGTCATACCAAGGGAACGAGCTGCTTCCATTTGGCCTTTGTTGACAGCGGAAATACCTGCGCGGATAATTTCAGCAACATAAGCGGCACTGTTTAAGGATAGGGCGATACAACCGGAAACAAAGGCGGATACGTCCATTCCGATAATTTGCGTTCCGAAAAAGACGATGAAAATTTGAATAAGAAGTGGCGTACCACGGACAAATTCAATGTAACATGCTGCTGGCCAGCGTAACCATCTTGTTTTCGCTAGTTTCATGAGCGCTAGTAATGAGCCGAGAATGGCGCCACATAATACGCCGATAGCGGCAAGGGCAATCGTGATTAATGTACCAGTGATAAAGTAATTGCCATATTTTTCGTAGAAGCTACCATCTTGGAACATTAGTTTATTGGCTTCTTTTTGATATTTTTTTAGTAAGCCTGTGTCTTGGATGTCTTTAATGGATGCGTTGACTTTTGCTTGCAAATCAGTGGAGCCTTTTGGCATTGCGATGGCTGTTTCTTTACTACCGTTAGCAAATTTAATATCGGCCATTGCTAGTGTCTTATCTTGGCTAATATACGCTTCGGCAACAGGGCCTTCTAAAACAACGGCGTCGACTTTGTTGCTTTTAAGGTTAAGGATGAGGTCGGGTACTTTTTGAAGGGAAACTACTTCAGAGCCAACTAATTCATTTTGCGCTAATTCTTCTTGGGTAGTTTGTTTTTGGGCGCCGACTTTTACACCACTAAAATCATTTACACTCGTATATTTATCTTTATCTGTTTTTCTAATCACAACTCGTTGTTGAACGAACATATATGGATCAGAGAAATCTACTTCTTTTTGACGTTCGGGTGTAGGTGACATCCCGGAAATAATCATATCAATTTTGCCGGTTTTTAGTGAGCCAAGTAAACTGTCGAAGTTCATTTCTTTAATATCTAACTTCACGTCTAAATCTTTGGCAATTTTTTCGGCAATGCTTACATCAAAACCAACGACTTTATCTTTACCGTCGATTGTTTGATGAAATTCATACGGTGGATAGTCAGCGGAAAGTCCGACTGTCAAAACACCTTTTTCTTGAATATTAGCTAAGGTTTGATCCTTGGTATCAGCGGCGAACACAGTAGTGAAGCCAGAAAATACAACTATAAAAACAAGTAAAATTGCTGCGAACTTTTGTAATAAATGCTTCTGCATAAGTACAACTCCCTTTAGTATTTGAGTAATTTATAATAAATGAATCGTTATTATCGATGTTTATTATAATACATCAAAATGAGTAAATATGCAATATATTTTTAAAACAATCTTATTTTTACGTATAATTATTAGTTTTATTCAAAAAAATGTATAAAAAGAACCTCGCATAAGCAAGGCTCTAAAGTTTATTAAAGAATGAATCTTAGTACATAGAAGATAAGGGCTGCAATGGTTGCAGAAATAGGAAGTGTGATAACCCATGTAATAATCATGCGTTGTGCAGTATCCCATTTGACACCTTTCACACGGTGAGCTGTTCCAACACCAAGGATAGAAGAGCTGATTACGTGCGTTGTACTAACTGGTAAATGAATGAAAGTGGCACCGAAAATAATGATAACGGAACTTAAATCAGCCGCTACACCATTAACTGGTTTGATTTTCATGATTTTACCGCCGACAGTTTTGATGATTTTCCAACCACCAATACTTGTACCAATCGCCATGGCAATCGCACAGGATACTTGAACCCATAGCTGCACATCATCGGTTGTTTGGAAACCACTAGCAATTAAGGCCATTGTGATAATACCCATTGATTTTTGTGCATCGTTTGTTCCGTGTGTGTAAGATTGTAGCGCAGCAGTTCCGACTTGAATCATCCGGAAGCGCCGATTGGTCGTGGCTAAGTTTAAGTTCTTCAAGAATATCTTGAAAAGTGAATATATCGTGTAACCGACTACGAAAGCAAGTACAGGAGATACTAATAAACCAACAATGATTTTAGTAAATCCGCTGTATTCGATTGATGCAAATCCAGCTGATGCAATGGCTGCACCGGCGATGGAACCAATCAAGGCGTGAGAGGAACTACTAGGAATTCCGAAATACCAAGTGATTAAGTTCCATGCAATAGCTGAAAGTAATGCTGCTAAAATAACAAGTTCCCCGTGTTCTAAAGCGAACGGATTAACAATGTCTTTTGTAATTGTTTTAGCAACCCCTGTGAATGAAATAGCACCCACAAAGTTCATTACAGCAGCGAGAATAATCGCATGTCGTGGTTTTAAGGCTTTTGTAGAGACACTAGTCGCAATGGCGTTAGCTGTATCATGGAACCCGTTAATTAGGTCAAATGCTAGCGCGGCAAGTACGATGACGAGGGTGATGAGAAACATTCCTTCCATCTATCTAGGCCCCTTACGCATTTTTCATGACAATTGATTCAAGCGTATTCGCAACGCTTTGACAACTATCAGCAATGTCTTCTAATTTTTCATAAACTTCTCTTAGACGAATAAGTTTAATTGGATCTTTTTCGTTTTGGAAAAGTTGGATTAGTGATTCGCGGTAAACATCATCACATTGAGATTCGTAATCTTTAATTTGGATCGCAAGTTTACGAACATCTTTAAGTTTTTTATCAAAAACAAGATCAACTGCTTTTTCAATTTCAACAGTGCTTGCTTGAATAGCTTGGATAAATTTAGTCATGTATTCATCATAATGAGTGATTTGGCAGATTTCTAGTGAGAAAGCTGTTTCATCAAGTGCATCCATCACGTCGTCAAGGCGGTTAGTAAGTTCTAACATATCCTCACGTTCGATTGGTGTGATGAAAGCGTCGTTTAATTCCATAATCATTTTGTGAACCATGGAGTCCCCAGCTGTTTCATATTCTTTGATTTTATTCGAGAAAGTATGTAGATCCTCCACCGAATTAATGTTGTAAGTTGCAAAGAAATTTGCACCTTCATGTAAATTTACTGCAATGTCATGCAACAACGAAGCAAAACGGTCTTTTTTATTTTTAAAAGCCATTTTCTTAATTCCCCCGATCATTTTTGGTCATTAATAATCAGCTCGCTTTTACTTTGAAAAGGGAGCTTTTTTCTTAACGATAAGTTAACAAAAATTAATAAAAAACTTGATAGATCTTTACCACAAATTAATACTAACATAGGATGGGAATAAATAGGAAACTTTTTTTTGGTGACTCTGCAAATAAACGTTCTGACAGCGTTTCCAATGGCTGTTTTTAGGTATTTCACTAAATGAATAAAAAAAGTAGATTTTTTGTGGCTTTTTATTAGGAGAGTAAGGCGCATTTCGGTATACTGGTTTTAAAATATAAATTTGCGAAAATAGTGTATAATTCATTTAAGAGAAAAAGTTCACAAAACAGTTTTCGTGAGGAGGGTTTCGTTTTGACAAAAACTTTACAAGACAGAATGATACTGCCGGGGAATGAGACAATTCCTTATATTGGACTTGGTGTGTTTCAAGTAACAGAACAGGAATTTATCGCTGGTGCTGTGGAGAAGGCGATTGAAGTTGGTTATCGGTTGTTTGATACAGCAGCAGTTTATAATAATGAAGCAATTGTTGGTCAAGCGATTGCGGGAAGTGCGGTCTCGCGCGAAGAATTAGTTATTAGTTCAAAAGTGTGGAACGGTGACCTTGGCTACGATGAGACGTTATTTGCGTTTGAGCGGACGCTGCGCAATTTGAAGCTAGATTATTTGGATTTATATTTGATTCATTGGCCTGTTGCAGGGAAATACCGTGATTCTTGGCGTGCGATGGAGCGACTGCATGCTGAAAAATTGATTAAGTCGATTGGGGTTGCGAATTTCAAGCAACATCATTTAAGTGATTTATTAGTTGCTGCCAATGAAAAACCGGTGCTAAATCAAGTGGAAACGCATCCACTTTTACCGCAGAATGATCTTCGGAAGTATTTGGCGGAACAAAATATCGCGCATGCTGCTTGGTCGCCACTTGCTAAAGGAATTTTGATGCAAAATCCGGTGATTACAGAAATCGCGAAAAAACATCAAGCTTCTGTTGATCAAGTGATTTTACAATGGCATTTGAACCGAAATACGATTATTTTTCCTAAGTCGATTACTTCTAGTCGAATTGAAGAAAACTCGCGCTTGTCGTATTTTCAATTGGATGCCGGTGACATGGAGAAAATTGACCGCCTGGAAACTGGCAAACGTGTTGGGCCGGATCCAGATGATTTAGAATACTTTTTAAGCAGCATTGAACGAGAACGCGCTTATTTAACAGGCGGGAAAACAGAATGACAGATATTCAAACGTTATTTCGCGCTAATGGTTCGCGAGCAGCAGCCCCGCCGATGGAAGCTTACATGAAAAATCAATTTACTTTTTTGGGGATTAGAGCCGGCGAGCGAAAAAAATTAGTAGCAACATTTTTGAAAGAAAACGGAGCGCCAGTTGATTTGCTTGGTCTTGCTGCCACTTTATTTGCAGAAGAAGAACGTGAATTTCAATATGTGGCGATTGATTTATTAAGCCGTTATGGCAAAAAACAGCCGAGTGAAGCGATAGAAGTCTATGAAAAATTAATTATAACGAAGTCGTGGTGGGATACGGTGGATGGTTTGGCGGGAACCGTTGTAAGTAATCATTTCAAATTGTATCCTGACCTAATTCCTACTTATAATGAAGCGTGGATTAACGGAGACAATATTTGGCTTGCGAGAACAGCGATTTTATTTCAACTTAAATATAAAGAACAAACCGATGTGGAGCTGCTATTTTCCAATTGCGAAAAATGGCTTGATTCCAAAGAATTTTTTATTCAAAAAGCAATTGGTTGGGCACTCAGACAATATGCCAAAGTAGATAGTGAGGCGGTTCGTCAGTTTGTAAATAGCCACACACTTGCGCCGCTAAGCCGTAGAGAAGCGCTTAAACATATCGGGGAGGCGTAAAATGTTACATCATGTGGAAATTTATGTAGCTGATTTAGAAAAAAGTCGTTTATTTTGGTCGGAATTGTTAGAAGAGCTTTCTTATGAGTTATATCAGTCGTGGAATGAGGGCTTTAGTTATAAGTTCGGGGAGACGTATTTAGTCTTTGTACAAGCCGAGGAACCGTTTCTGGCAGAAGGTTATCACCGTAAACGAGTTGGCTTGAATCATTTAGCTTTTCATGGTGGTACTAAAGAACGCGTCGATGCGTTTCGGGCTAAATTAAAAGCAAAAGGAATCCGACTTCTATATGAAGACCGATATCCTTTTGCTGGTGGTAAAAATCATTATGCCGTATTTTTTGAAGATCCAGATGGTATGAAAGTAGAGATTTGTGCAGAAGTCACGACGTAATGTTGTGGCTTTTTAAAATACCCAATCATCCCCAGCTGGTGCGGAAAAGTTCATTTCTTTGCCTTTGAAAGGATGATTTAAATGTAATTTCTCGGCATGTAGCATGATGCGATTAGCACGAGGCGAGCCACCGTAAAGTGTATCGCCAATGATTGGATGACCGATGCCGCTTAAATGAACACGGATTTGGTGCGTCCGGCCAGTTTCGATTTGGCACTCTACAAGCGAAGTGTTTTTTTCGTTATCATTTTCTAATACTTTTACATGGGTCACAGCGGGTTGACCGTATGGGCTGATTTGGCGTCTAGAGCCGTGATGGCGATCTTCACCAATTGGTTTATTAATCGTCTGCATCACAAGTCCCCAAGTGCCGTCAACAGCTGCAAGATAAGTCCGGTGAATCGCTCTATTTTCCATTTGCCACGATAGGCCGGCGATCGCTAATTTATTTTTAGCAAAGAGCACTAGTCCAGATGTTGTTTGATCGAGACGATGCACAGCTAGGGCATTCGCTTCTTGGTCTGTTTTTTCTAAATAATATTGCACTGCATTCGCGCACGTATCCCTTTCGTAACTATCATTGGGATGCGTTTTCATATCAACAGGTTTGTTCACGACAAGTAAAAAATCATCTTCATAAATAATTTCTAAGTCATACGCATAAACCGGAATTTTTTCGTGCAAAATGATTGGTAAAGAAAGACTTGCACCGACAAAAAGTGGCGTATTCCAATCTTCAAGTGGCTTATTATTAAGCAACACATTTTGCGACATGCGAATTTCATGGCGCGCTTTTTTTCCTAGATGGAATTTTTCTTGCAAAATAGTCGTTAATGAAAGGCCTTCCCAATCTTCTAAAATGGGCAATGTTACATGTGTCATAATCGTATCATCCGTTCTAATTTAATTTTTTATTCTTGTTTGTCTCGAAATTGCTTTGGCGACAAACCAGTATGTCTTTTAAAAGTCGTTGAAAAATGGGAGGGATTTGGAAAGCCGGACAGTTTCCCGATAGTTTCAATGGATTGATTAGTATGAAGTAGCTGCTGTTTTGCAAAATCAATCCGAATATTTTCGAGATACGTAATAGGCGTAATCGTCGTAATCCGCTTAAACGTTCGATGTAAATGATATGGACTCCCGTGGCAATCATCCGCAATAATTTGTAAAGTAAGTGGACGAGCAAAATTTTCCTTAAGATAGCTTTCGATATTAGTGACCCACTTGGTATCAGGTAGCGCATTACCACCAGATTTACATCGTTTACAAGCGCGATAGCCATTCGAAAAAGCTTCCTCCGCACTATGAAAAATGACAATATTTTCTTTTTTAGGTAATCGTGATTTACAAGAAGGATAGCAGAAAATCTTTGTTGATGTAACTCCGTAGAAAAAAGAGCCATCAGCAGTCTTGTCATTCGTTGCAATTGCTTGCCATCTTTTTTTTGTTAAGTAATAATCCGACAATGTTATCACCTCAACTTCTTATTAATCATAAACGTTATCAAGCTAAATTGCGAGGAAAACTTTTCTAATCTTGCTTTTATAGTGAAATTGCATAGGAAATCCATCTAATTAAGCGTATAATTAACGTTAGAAAGAGGTGAAGAGAATGGCGACTTTATACTATGATACAATCCACTTTTCAGAAAAAGAGCTTTATTTCGCCGCGACAGATAAAGGGCTAGTTTATATCGGAACGAAAGAAGCACAGATCCAATCAGCCAAGCTTGCCCCAGAGAAAATGGCTCTATATAAAGAAGAAATCTATGCTTATTTGAACGGCGAGCTTACGCAGTTCACTGTACCGCTTGATTTAACCGCGACTCCTTTACAACTCGAGGTGTTCAACGCCTTACAAAACATTCCATACGGGGAAACACGAACCTACACAGAAATCGCCGAGCAAATCAATCGCCCTAAAGCTGTTCGCGCCGTAGGAACAGCGATTGGCAAAAACCCACTACTCTTAGTCATACCGTGCCACCGAGTCATCGGCAAAAATGGCAAATTAACAGGCTACAGTGGCGGAATAGCGATGAAAGAAGCATTATTAACACTAGAAAAATAAAGCTTAAATCAATTTTCTTTTTCATAAGGGAATTGATTTATTTTTTTATCTACTGTACTATAGTAACTAGTACAATTAGTTCTCTTATAGTAGAGTTCATGAAAGCAGGGGGAGAGATGTTTACGATTAACACGAAAAGTCAACTACCAATTTATGAACAGATCGTCCAAAAAATTAAAGAACAAGTTGTCAAAGGGTTATTAAAAGAAGGCGAAAAGATACTGTCAATACGTGAATTTGCTAGTAGAATAGGAGTGAATCCAAACACTGTGAGTAAAGCTTACCAAGAATTAGAACGGCAAGAAGTCATCGTCACGGTCAAAGGGAAAGGCACCTTTATAGCGAATCAAACGGATAAAGTCAATTCGCCAAAAAAGTTAGCAGAGACAAAAGTAAAATTAAAAGAAACAATACTCGATTTAGTTTACCTTGGAATTAATGTAGAGGAAATACATAGATTATCAGACGAATATAGTCAAGACATCATTGGAGGTGACGTGGTTGAAGGTTGATGCGCTTAGTAAAAAAATTGATGGAAAACTCTTACTGGATAAAGTGACATTCGAAGTAAAGCCGGGAGAAATTGTTGGTATAGTTGGACGAAACGGTGTGGGTAAGACAACTCTTTTTCGGACGATAATGGGTTTTTATATCCCAGACGAGGGGGATGTATACTTAGATGAACCTTTGAGCAAAAATCCGCAGTTAAAGCAAAGAATGTTTATGCTTCAAGATAATTTAAGTTGTTGGGATGGATATAAAATTCCAACGATCAAAAAATTCTATCAAAAAACATATCCATTATTTGATGGAGCTAAATTTGATGATTTGATGAAACAAGTCAGCCTAGCCACAGATGTAAAATTTCAAAATTATTCTAAAGGAATGAAAGGTCTTTTTGGTCTCGTTCTGGCACTTTCGATAGGAGCCGATTATATTTTACTCGACGAACCAATGGAAGGCCTCGATATCATCGCTCAAAAGAAAATTATGGGCATATTGTTAGAAGAAGTAGAAAAACGGAAACTAGGAATTATTGTTTCTTCGCACCGTTTAGATGATTTAGATCCGATTGCTGATTATATTCATATTTTGCAGGATAATCATATTGAAGAATCCTATCACCTGGAATCGCTTCGTGAACAAGCCGTTAAAATCCAAATCGCTTTTGAAAATAAAAAAATACCACCTATTTTACTTGAAAATGGAAAAATAATTAATAAGTATGGCCGTGTATATACCATTTTATTCCGAGATATGAATACGGAATTATATGCAGCGATTAAAAAAGAAAAACCAATTTTCATGGATGAACTTGCCGTTACGCTAGAAGACTTGTTTATCTATCATCTAGAAGAACAAGGGGGCGAGGAAGCATGAGTACAGGACTTCTCTGGAAAGAATGGCGTCAGAATGCTTGGGTGTTTATATTTATCATCATCGCTTTTATTGGCTCTGAAGCGACAACGGCAACAAATACAGTTAGTTTATTTAACGAAAACTACAAATATTATCAATCGGAAGAATTTCAAAAATTAAATTCAACTGATCAAAAAATGACAGGGAATGAAATAAAAAATGATTTAAGCTTAACGCCGTATGATTTTGAAGGAAATTTAGCACTTTTCTTCTATATATTTTTATTCTTGGGATTAAAATTAACGGTTTTTGAGAAAAATAAGCAGATGGATTATTTTACGTTTGGCTTACCGTATTCAAGGCGGCAACTGTTTTGGCATAAAATGCTTATTCCGCTTGTTTTGATTTTCTTGATAGGACCTTTAATTATGCTTGGAAGGTTTATGTATATTTATCAGCAAATACCGGAAATATACTTACCAAGTGTGCCAGACGCGTTTATGTATATTGCTTCTTTTTCACTGCTGTTTTTATTCTCTTATATGTTAGCGATGGCAGTTGGAAATTTAGTTGGGGAAATCATTACAGCTGGTATTATCGCTATTGGCTCGGTTGTGAGTTTTCTCTATATGTTCCCAGGAGCGTTAACTAATTTGATTGTTGGATTTAAAGCCTATTTTTCTGGGAAGACAATTGCTGATGTTGATGGTGGGGCAGTGATGTTGTTCAATGCACTTCCAACCCCAATTTTAAGAGGGGGAATGGCGTTAGGGGAATTTATCGTTTTAATTGCTTTATCGGTAGTAATGTTAATCATTAGCTGGTACGCAATGAAAACCGCCTCTTTAGAAAATAACGGTAGATTCTTAATGAATAACAAGTTCCGTCTACCGATACTAATTATTGGCTCCATTTATATCACTATTTGTTTAAGCGGTCATTACGCCAGTTTCGACTATGCAAAATTAATTACGACTGGACAAGTTGCTGGCTTAGTAATTAAAATGATAGTAATTTTAATCGCAGCAGCTGTTGCTTTTTGGATACTTATGTACAAATGGAAAACGTTAAGAAAACATTAAAAAAGGTCGAGAATGGGATTCGCCATTCTCGACCTTTTTGCTATATATGATCACGAGCAAATTTTTTCTTTCTTGCAAAAACAACTAGTAAAAGCGCTAATCCGAACAATGCAATGCCAGCGTTTAGTAAGAAAATAGCGGCAATATCAACTCGGGAAATAGCTGCGGCGATTAGTGGAATAATAAATACGGCAATCCCTTCCGCAATAGTGTAAAGGCTAGTAACAAAGCCTTTTCCGCGAGCTGAAACTTCGGCAAGTAACGTGAGCCCTAGTTGAATGATTCCTCCAGCAGAGAAATAACCAAGTAAGAAAGCTCCAACGATACATACGATTTCGCTTGGGAAAGCAAATAAGGTGAAGGAAATGAGCATCGTCATAGTGATGTAGGTAATTAAAATATACAACGTTCGCACGCCGCGATTTCCTAAAACAAATGTTACACATACGCAGATAATCGCTCCGACACTCGCATAGCTGACAAGTAATCGGGAAGCATCATCGGTCATATGGATGACTTCAGATCCGTATTTAGCAATCCATTGACTCATAATATAAAGTAATGTTTGAGCGACAAAACCAAATAAGATTAAACAAATTTCATCAATACTAAAATGAAACTTCTGCTTTTTCTCTTCGGCAAGTTCTGCTTCAAAATCTAGCGGTTTTCCAACAGTCATTGGCGGGAAAGTACGCGTTAACGTATAGAGCAAGTTGATAAGTAAAATGACGATTAAAACAACAAAGCTCCAGCCATACCACAAGTTGTTTGCCAAAATGAAAGCAATCATGAACGGTAAAAGGAATTGCCCAGTTTGTACGAAGGCTTTAACGATAATGTTGGCAGATGCAGCTTTTTTGGGATAAGCTTCCATAAGTGCGGGATAAGTTCCTGTGTCTAAGAAGGAGTTAGCTATCCCAGCGGAAATCCCAAATGCATAAGCGATAATCGTGTTTGGACTTAATAAAATACCGCCTAAAAAGACAATGTAGAAAAACACACCGAGAATAACAGACAACTTTCGACCAAATTTATCGGATAGTTTTCCTGAAATAAATACAGCTAATAATTTACCAATCCCAAAGGAAGATACAACGCCGGCAGCACCAGCTAAATCTGTATGCCATTTTTGAGATAAAAAATCAATATTTTGTGCGATGATGATTAACGCCATACCATGAACAAAGTAGTTCATATAAAGACCTAGTGATGTAGATAAATATTTATTTTTCATAGTCTGCTCTCCTTTATGTAAGTATGAGGGCTTTTTATTAGAAATGTCCTCTTTTTTCAGGTGTACATATAGATAAAATACATAAGTTTGTGCTTTACTTCACAAATGATATGTAAGTTCAACTGAGCGGGTGAATGCTCAGTTGAATAATTAATTATTTAGTTGCGATTTTAGATTCGCTTTTATAACGCATGTTGACGAAGATTGCTAGTAGGATACCAATAACAGTTATCGCTACATTGAATAATAACACATATTTCGGACCTTCGATACCACCAGCTTTTGTAATATAGCTCGCTACGTTTAAAACGATGTAGTTTGCTAGGCTAGAAGAAATCATGACAATCGAAGTGATTTTTCCTTTATTAGTAGGGAAGAACTCGTTTGCAGTCGATACAGCTAGTTGAAGAACCCCACCAGCAGCAGCGTATCCGATAACAAATCCACCGATTAAACAAATAGTTGGTGTTTGAACGATGTAAATAATTAGTAGCATTAATGTTGCGATTGCTGGATATAGAATCAAAATACGTACTGGTAAAATAAATTTCTTCACGAGAACAGCGGTAATTAAAATCGCGCACATGGTTCCAAGGGAGTAGAATGATTGAATTTTACTTGGATCAGCCATGCCGTATAATTTTCCAAGTTCTTGGTTACAGTTTAACCATAGTTGGAAAGTGGAAGTACAGGTAAAACCAATACCGATAATTGCCCAACTTGTTGCGTTGAATTTCATTTTCGCAGGTTTTGCTTTTTCGCCGCCAACATTGTTGTTCATTGGAGGGAACGGCATAAATGCGATAATTAAACCATCAATAACGATTAAAGCCATTGTAATGATGAATAGTGTACGGAATGACATATTTGCCGCTGCAACCATACCAATTGCGAAAGGTAAGACGAATTGCCCGATAGAAATGGAGAATTTAGTAAACATGTTGGCAATCGCGCCATTTTTCGTGAAAATTTCTAAAACAGATGGTGTTACAGCTGTGTCTAAGAATGAGTTCGCAGCTCCTCCGACAAAAGCGAAAGCGTAAGCGATATACATATTTGGTGCAAATGCTAGACCGATGAAATAAATGGCATATAAACCAACACCGATTAATGCAGAAGGTTTACGTCCAAATTTATCTGAAAAAGGTCCAGAAATTGGTAGCGTTAGTAAGCGACCTAAGCCAAGTGCCGCGATAACCGCGATAACCATACTTACGTCAAATGTGCCGTCAGAAAGCGTGTCTGCTCCCCATACTCCGGCGAAATCTTGTTTGTATTGGCCAAGAATGGATA
Source organism: Listeria cossartiae subsp. cossartiae (assembly GCF_014224155.1). GTDB lineage: Bacteria > Bacillota > Bacilli > Lactobacillales > Listeriaceae > Listeria > Listeria cossartiae. The sequence continues at coordinate 74,194 of NZ_JAASUI010000005.1, forward strand.
CCCCAATACCGTGAATAAAATAAGTAAAATAAAGTGCTATTGCTGTTGGATAAAATCTTTTTGCGTTCATTTTTTTCTCCTCTCGAAATCCTGATGAATTTATTTAGTTAAAATATAGATCCTTTACTTCTGAAACTGGCATATCTTTTCCAGTAAACAGTTTGTATGCTTCGGCGCCTTGCCACAAAAGCATTCCTAATCCGCCAACTATTTTACAACCAGCCGCTTCTGCATCTCGTAATAGTTTGGTTTTCTTAGGGTTATAAACAATGTCTGTTACGATGAGTTCTTTTCGAAAAACAGCGGGATCGTTAATTGGTGTTTCCTGTTCGTTTGGCTGCATACCAACGAGTGTTGCGTTGACAAGGATGTCGCTAGTTGCAATTTCCGCATGTAATCTTTCTGTATCGTTCAAATCATAAATATGTACGATGCAATGTGGTACTTCTTGTTTAATCGAAGTAATTGTTTGTTTTGCTTTTTCATAAAAAGCGTCTTTAATATTAAAAATGGTGATTTCCTTGGCCCCATCAAGTGCACACTGGACTTGGATTGCTGTAGCCGCGCCACCAGCACCGATTATAGTCATTTTTTTACCGGCAACATCGACATGAGCATCTCGTAAATTTGCAACAAAACCGAGGCCGTCTGTGATATGCCCGGTTAGTTTCCCGTTTTCATTTACGATTGTGTTAACAGCGCCAATCATCCGAGCAGCAGGGGAAAGGTCATCCATGTATTTTAAAACTTCACTTTTACAAGGCATGGTTACGTTAGAACCACGAAGGTTAAATGTTTTAATTGCGCTTATCGTATCGGCAACTTTTTCAATAGGGGTGTCAAAAGCAAGGTAGGCATAATCCAAACCAGCTTTTTGAAAACTGTAATTATACATGATTGGAGATTTTGAATGATCTATGGGTGAACCAATTAAGCCAAGCAGCCTAGTCGTTCCTGATATTCGATTTTCCATGTTTCCTTTACCTCCGAATGAATCATACTCGCTGTCCTCACAACGAGTATGACAACAAATTATAATTGTAATACAGCGTCTAGTGCTTCTTTCGTTGCGTCTAATGCTCGGCGTGCGCGAATGGCATCACCGATAACATAAGTTTCAGGTACGATTTTCTTGATAGCTTCTTCTAGCGGGTTATAAGCTCTTGAGCCCATTGCCAGCACAACAGAGTCAAAACCGTCAATTCGGTATTCTTTGTCATCTGCTAAGGAATACGTTACCCCGTCTGCAAAGAAACTGGTCACTTTTGCGTTAGTCACACTTTTGATTTTATATTCATCGAAATCGCGCATAAGGAATTTGCGATGCTCAGAAATGACATCTGCTCCGACTTCATCGCGTAGTTCAACAACAGTAACCTCATGACCAGCTTCACCTAGAAATGCAGCTGTTTCACTACCAACCATGCCGCCACCGACAACAAGAACTTTTTTGCCACAGGTTTCTTTACCATCCAGTAAGTCAACTGCGTGGATTAATCCAGCATCCTCAATTCCTGGAATAGGTAAAACAAGCGGGGTTGCTCCAGTCGCGATAATAACGGCATCTGGGGAAACTTCCTGAATAAGTTCTGTTGTGACAGGTGTATTCGTTTTAATTTCCACATCGAATTGCTCGCATTTTTTAATATAGCTGCGAACCATATTGGTCAAATCACCTTTACCGGGAGGATAGGCTGCTAGGCGCATTTGGCCGCCAATCATATCAGATGCTTCGTATACTGTTACATCATGACCTCTGGAGCCTGCCATCCATCCAGCATAAAGTCCGCCAACGCCGCCACCGACAACAACCACTTTTTTACTTGGTGTTTTTGGTAAGTAAGCTTCGGATTCGCGCCCGAGTAGTGGATTGACTAAACAAGTAATTGGTTTGCCGGCATACATGTTAGCGACACAACCTTGAAGGCAAGCGATACAAGGAAGTAGTTCATCCAATTTGCCAGCCGCCGCTTTGTTGGGTGTTTCTGGATCTGCTAAAGACTGACGCCCAAAGGCAACTAAGTCAGCACGGCCTTCACGAACCATTAATTCTGCATAATGTGGCTCGGTAAAACGACCAACCGTAATAACGGGGATAGAAACGGCGCGTTTAATTTGCGTCACAAGGTCGGAACTGAATCCTGCGTGCAAGACAGTTGGCGCCCACATGTATTCATCGCGAATGTGAACACTACGGGAAACATGCAAACCATCCAAACCGCAATCTTCTAAATATGCGGCAACCGTCGCGCTATCTTGAACGCTAAGCCCGCCGTCCACGCCATCGGTACTATTAATCCGGCAGAGAATCGCGACAGAATGCCCAACGCGCTTACGAATACTTTCAATAATAAGTCGTGGCAACCGCATTCTATTTTCAAAACAACCGCCAAATTCATCTACGCGCTTGTTCGTCCGGGCAGATAAGAAACTACTTACTAAATAGCCATGGGCACAATGAATTTCAACTGCATCCGCGCCCGCTTTTTTTGCTCGTAAAGCGGCTTCTCCATAGAGCTCGATTAATTCGTATAGCTCTTCACGGGAAATGGCTTCTGGCGTATTTCGTCCAGCAGCAGAGGCAATCGCAGAAGCGGCTTTTAAAGGAAAACCAGATACTTTGGAATTCCCTTCCGGTCCAGCATGCTGCAATTGCACAGAAATTTTAGCTCCCGCATCATGGCATACATCAATCACTCGTTTAAAACTAGCAATTTGATGATCGCTATAAAGACAGGCTTTATTGGCGCCACCTTTTGCACGGACATCTACTACAGTCGCTTCAAACGTAATCAGTCCAAAGCCACCAAGCGCCCGTTCTTTATAATAAGCAAGGGAAGTATCTGATAAAGTTCCATCTGTATTCGCATAGTTGTTACACATTGGTGATACTACAAATCGGTTAGGCACTTTCATCGGCCCGATATCAATGGGTGAAAACATCGAATTAAATTTCAAAAATAACACTTTCCTTTCAACAGGGAATCGTTCTTTTACGTTACAATATTCACATAATCGGATAGGCGTTTACTTTGGAGCAATCTCTGGCCATGCTTCGTCTAATACTTTTTTTGTGGCATTATATACTTTGATTGCCGCATATTCTAAACCAGTTGCGACCATGGAGTCTGAGATAACTTCAACTCCCATAACACGCGGATTAACACCATGTTCTTTTAAAATTTTTGCAAAACCGACCGTATCTCCGTATCCTTCTCCAGGAGCTAAACGATCATGAAGTGACTCTTCGCGCAGTTCTTTGTAAGGTGTTTCGTGGACATCACATAATTGAATGGATACAATCCGATCAGCGGGAACATTTTTGATAGATTCGGCTGTTTGGTTTGCTCGAGCCCAGTGCCACGTATCGCAAATTAGTTGTGCGTTATCACGGCCACACGCTTCTGCAACCCGCCAAGCTGTTTGTAAGTCCGGAACACCACTATAGGGCATGAATTCTAAACCGATAATTAATTCTTCGGCCCGGTCACATAGTTCACCAAGCGCGACAATGATTTGTTCTTCAGGGAGTTTTTCAAGCAAGCCGCAGTTAATATGTTTGACGCCGAATAATCGCGCCATATGAAAAGTGGTTTGCTCTTTCTTTTGTTGTTCCACCGTACGATCTTGGGCAGTGCCCCACTGTGTTATGTACTCGACTTCGGTTACTTTCATGTTGTGCTCGTCTAAAATTCGCAACATATCTTCGTCGGTTAATCCGGCAGCTAGTGCGTCAACATAGTTTTCCGCGCGCAAGCCAATTCCGTCAAAACCATTCTCAGCAGCGACTTTGACACGTTTAGGAAACGATACCTCCGTTCCAAGTGTGTAAGAGCTAATCGTGATGGGGCATTTTTTTAAGTTGCCATTTGCATTTGTCATAAAAATTATCTCCTCTCCATAATAAAAATTACAAGAAACTTTGATAATATTTTCACAAACACCAGCAAAAAAATAAATTCCACTAAATTAAAAATCTCTGATGTGATAACGCCTTCAATAGTTGAAAAATGAACTGGACAGTTAACCTATTCTACCGTATATTGGTTTTTAAGGAATAAGTTTATTTCACTGGCGTAACTACAGTTTAATTGTATTATGACTATTCCATAAAAACAAATTGGTATTATTCTATTAATTGATAGATAAATTGCATAGATAATTTTTAGTGAGGGGAGAAGCCATGAATTTACACCATTTACGTTATTTCGTCACATTGGCGCACATGGAGCATTACACAAAAGCAGCTGAAAAATTACTGATTACGCAACCTAGTTTAAGTCACGCGATTTCCTCTTTAGAACAAGAATTAGGTATTGCTTTATTTGAAAAAGAAGGTCGGAATATCGGATTAAGTAAGGCGGGGAGAGTGTTTCTTGATTATGTGGAAGAATCACTCGATATGCTAGACGCTGGTGTCGCGACTACTAAGAAAGCGGCAAATGGGGAAGGGCAGATTGACTTGGCATTTTTGCAAACACTCGGAACCTCCCTCGTACCAAAGCTCGTTCAAGAATTCTTGCAAACCGAACCAGAAAAGAAAATCGATTTTGTTTTCCATACTGGTGTTTCGATTGATATTATTCAAGGTTTAAAAGAAAAGAAATTCGATATTGGCATCTGCTCCAAACTCGAAAATGAACGAAATATCCATTTTACGCCGATTGCCAAACAAGAATTAGTGCTTATTGTACCAAAAAATCATCCGCTAGCTGAGAAAGACTGGATTGATTTAAGCGAAACCGTAGACTATCCGCACATCGCTTTCTCGAAAAAAAGCGGATTGCGGCCAATTATCGATGAACTATTTAGGAAAATTGGCGCGGAATATACAATCGCCTATGAAATCGAGGTAGACCAAGTGATTGCGGGGATGGTCGCGCAAAATTTTGGGATTGCCGTGGTTCCGAACATGCCAATTTTAAATTATATCGATGTGAAGGTGTTGCCAATTAGAAGTCCGAACTGGGAACGATTCTTTTATTTAGCGGTTGCGAAAAATCAGACCTTAACTCCTGCGGCAGAGCAGTTTAAACAATTTATGTTAGAGCATCGCATTTAAAAAAAAGTAGCTATCCCATCATTGGGATAGCTACTTTTTGCATTAGTCATTCGATTTTTTAATGATTTCGATATACTCAATATGGTGGGGTTCGCCTTGTTTCACGCGGAAAATAAAACCATCGTAATCAATTTCATCCCCAACTTCGACTTCATAATTTTGTGTTAAGAACCAGCCACCGATTGTATCAACTTCTTCTTCCTCGATTTCGGTACCTAAAATATTATTTACTTCATCAATCAGAAGTTTTGCATCGACAATATAATGACCGTCTTTGATTTTGCGAATTTCAGGAATTTCATCCGCATCAAATTCATCACGGATATCGCCAACGATTTCTTCAACAATATCTTCTACCGTAACAAGCCCAGAAGTACCGCCGTATTCGTCAAGTAAAATCGCGATATGAGAACGTTCGCGCTGCATTCGGAAAAGTAATTCTTTAATCGGAATCGTTTCAATCACTCGAATAATCGGTTTCACGTAAGGGTCAATGCTAAAACTAGGATTGGAACCGTGTTCTACATAAGCCGATAAAATTTCCTTCAAGTTAAGTACGCCGATAACATGGTCTTTATCGCCATCAATGACCGGATAGCGTGTATAGCGTTCATTTTGCATAATGTCGGATAATTCGCCGATAGTAGAACCTGTATCAACCGTCACAATCTCGGTTCGCGGAATCATGACTTCTTTTGCCATACGTTCGTCAAAATCGAAAATCTTATTCACATAACGAAATTCCGATTGGTTGATTTCGCCGCTTTTATAACTTTCACCAACGATTATTTTTAACTCGTCTTCGGTATGCGCAATTTCATGTTCAGAAGCAGGTTCTAAGCCAAAAAGACGCGCGATGAAAACCGCAGATCCATTTAGAATCCAAATGAATGGGAACATTACTTTATAAAAAATATGCAGTGGACGAGCGACCGAAAGCGCCACAGCCTCTGTTTTGTCGATTGCTAATGTTTTCGGTACAAGTTCGCCGACAACCACGTGTAAGAACGTGATAAAAAGAAAGGCAATCGTGAAGGAAAGAATCGTAATAGCAGATTGCGGTAGTTCCATTAAACTAAACAATGGATGCAAGGCAGCTTCTACGGTAGATTCCCCTAACCAACCAAGTCCAAGAGAACTAATCGTTATCCCGAGTTGGCAGGCTGATAAGTAAGCGTTCAAATGGTTGTAAATATGTCTAGCAAGGGCCGCGCGTTTATCTTTCTCCGCAATTAATTGGTCCAAGCGGCTCGGTCGCATTTTAACAATCGCAAATTCCGTTGCCACGAAAAACGCCGATATAGCAATAAGTAAAGCTATAATTAAAAATTTAATGGTTAATATCAATAAATCGCCTTGACAGAAATAGTTTCTGCTAAGGCAAACACCTCCTAATTTAATATAAATAAGCTTATGATAAAACTATCTATATAGAAGAAAAGCCGCTCTGGAAGAGAACTCCTCCAATGTGTTGCTGCATATTTTTCATTCTAGTTAGATAATTTGTATGAATTAGTTTCTCTGCCCCATCGAATATTCCCTCCCAGCAAATGATACTTTAATCTAAATTATAGTTGACTTTACGGCGATTGACAACGAATATTATTCGAAAAATGGTTCAATATGAACTAAAGTAAACGCACCTTCATACTTACTTCGAATTTTTTGTTCGACAATTTCGGTGATTTCATGACTTTTAACAACATTCAACTCAGGGTCAACAGCAATCGTTGCATCAATCCAAATTCGATTACCATTCATTCGCGCTTTAATATCAATCACTTTTTTCACATCAGGGACGGACGCAATTAAATCGTGAATCGTTTCAAGCTTAGAAACATCAAAGCCGTCCGTTAACGAATGAGCAGCATCGTAGAAAATTTTGACAGCCGTATAAACAATTAAAACGCCGACTAAAAAAGCTGTTACTGAATCGAGCCAAGGAACACCAAGTACTGCCCCGATAATTCCAATAAATGCGCCAAAACTAACCAACGCATCCGACCGATTATCATAAGCAGCAGCTCGCACCGCTTGGCTATCTATTTTTTTCGCAAGCCGGTGATTATATAAATAAACGGCGTACATAAATACACCAGAAAAGAGCGCGACGACAGCAGTTAATATCGATGGTGTTGCAAATTCCTTTTCGATAATATGAACAATCGAGCTCCAAATAACTTGGACACCCACTAGGAACATAATAATAGACGCAATCAACGAGCTAATGGTTTCTGTGCGTCGATGTCCATAGGAATGATCAGCATCAGGTGGAATTCGCGAAATTCGAAGGCCAATTAAAAGCGCCACAGAAGCGATTATATCCGTTGTATTATTCAAACCATCAGCAAGTAGGGCATCGGAATTTCCCAACTGGCCAGCGACTATTTTTAACACAGCGAGAAATAAGTAAGCAAATATACTCAAAAATGCCGCTTTCTCAGCCTTTTTTAAATCGTTGTATCCATCCATTATGTATGACTCCCTTCTCTTTTAACATAAAAGTCCCGCCTACAAATGGCGGGACAACAGAATCTAAGCCTCTATCAATACGTGCTCTAAATTTTTTACGGATAAAGCAATGTTATCACACACTTCTTGATAACTTGCCCATTTTTTTGGTAACGCTATTTCTTGTTCTGGATCATCAATGTCCCAATAAATAATCTTTTCTTGTATGTCAGCGGGAAAATTTGGTGCAGTTTCATATGCAGAATCATAAATTGTTACAATGAGATCAGCATCTGCCAGTAGTTCAGAGCTCGGGGAATAAGACAAGCTTTCAGGTGGCTCAATCGCAAACTCATTCAACGCTTCTGCAATAAATGGTGTTGCTTTGGATTTATGCCAAGAACCGCTAATGAATTTGACATTGCTAAGTGAAAGTCTTTTCGCCCAGGCTTCAGCAATGGCACTTCGAATATGCGTTTGTGATAAAAAGTAAATCAGCTTTTGCGTCATATTCCAATTCCTTTCCGGCTTATTAATGCGTCCATGTAAAACGTCTGCCATTACTTGTTGTACACAGTATATAGGTGATTCTTATTACCAAAACACAAGTATTGGTAACAGTAATATCTACCCTTTTTAAACTACTAGAAACATTAAAATGAAGAAATTGTAAAAAAGAGGTTAACAAATATGTAGGAAATATGGATTATTACAAAAATATTACAAAAATCGGTCTAAAGTTGGTGGCATAAAGTTGCTTTTTAACGTAAAATACGTGTATAACTGTGTTTATAGTTTTAGTTAATACCGTGTAGAAAGATAGGAGAGTTACATGGACAAATTCAAACAACAACTTATTAAATACCTGAAATTATTCTTTGGTTTTATCGGAAAATGGATTAACAAAGGATGGCAGAAATTTAGACGCTTCTGGAAAAACAAACATATCGGAAAGATTTTTTTACTAGCTGGACTCGTATTCTTATTAAGTTTTATTATTTATCTTGTAGTTGTAGCAAAATCTGCTGATATAGATGCTTTGAAAAAAGGTCTAGAATCCGCCACGATTATTTATGACAAAGACGGAGACAAAGCGGGCGAGCTATCTTCTACGGACGCAACATTTGTATCCATCAATAAAATCTCTAAAAATCTTCAAAATGCAGTCGTTTCCATTGAAGATAGAAAATTTTACGAACATAAAGGCTTTGACTTAAAAGGGATTGCCCGAGCTGGCGTTAACCTAGTCACAAGCGGAGGTATTTCTGGTGGTGGTAGTACAATCACGCAACAACTTGCCAAGAATGCGTTACTAACACAAGAACAAACCTTTACACGAAAAGCGAAAGAAATTTTCATGGCTCGTGAAATCGAGAAAACTTATTCCAAAGATGAAATTATGGAAATGTACTTAAATCGCTCTTATTTTGGTAACGGAGAGTGGGGAGTCGAAAATGCTTCCTTAAAATATTTTGGGAAGTCAGCGGCCGATTTAAATATTCCGGAAGCCGCGACAATAGCTGGATTACTTCAAGCTCCAAGTGCATATGACCCGTATCAACATATCGATAAAGCAACGAACCGCCGCAACATGGTCTTAAATGCAATGGTCGAAACAGGCGACATAACAAAAGCAGAAGGCGAGAAATATAAAGCAACGAAAATCGTTTTAAATGATCAATCAAAAGATCCACTTGCAAATAAATATCCATGGTATGTCGATGCAGTTATAAACGAAGCTGTCAATGAAGCGGATATAACACAAGACGAAATCATGCAAAAAGGGTATAAAATCTACACAGAATTAGATCAAAACTATCAAACCTCTTTAGAAAAAGTATACAATAACGACAATTTATTCCCATCGAATGCGAATGACGGTACATTAGTTCAATCTGGCGCAGTCTTAATGGATCCAGCAACTGGTGGCATTCGAGCGCTTGTTGGCGGTCGCGGTGAACACGTTTTCCGTGGTTTTAACCGAGCAACTCAAATGAAAGCTCAACCAGGTTCGACGATGAAACCTCTCGCAGTTTACACACCAGCGCTTCAAGCAGGTTACGATGTTGACTCGATGCTAAAAGATGAAAAAACAACATACAAAGGAAACTATACACCAACCAATGTTGGCGGCGTTTATAGCGGAGAAGTTCCTATGTATAAAGCCGTTGCAAACTCGATTAATGCCCCGGCCGTTTGGTTACTTGACCAAATTGGTATCGATAAAGGCGTTAAATCCGTTGAAAAATTTGGTATTACCGTTCCCGAACAAGATAAAACATTAGGTCTTGCCCTCGGTGGTATGAGTAAAGGTGCTTCGCCAGTCGAAATCGCAACCGCTTATGCTACATTTGCCAATAATGGTGCAAAACCAGAATCACATATTATTACTAAAATTGTCGATCCATCAGGCAATACAGTATACGAAAATGTGCCTAAAACGAAACAAATCATCTCAGAAACCGTTTCTAATGAAATGACATCGATGCTACTTGATGTTATCAACACAGGAACAGGTCGAAGTGCGGCCGTTTCAGGTCACGAAATGGCTGGGAAAACAGGTTCAACCCAAGTTCCTTTTGATGATACTAACGGAACAAAAGATCAATGGTTTGTTGGTTATACGCCAAACTTGGTCGGTGCCGTTTGGATGGGATTTGATAAAACCGACAAAGAGCATTATTTGACAACAACAAGTTCTGCGGGCGTTTCCAGTTTGGCGCACTACGTAATGAATAGTGGCTTACGATATCAAAAAGCCACAGACTTTAGTACGAAGAGCGCTGCACAAGAAACTGCTGCGAAAAAAGAAGAGGAAGAAGCAACGAAAGATAGTGGTAGCGACTTCTGGGGCAGCGTAAAAGAAAAAGCAGATGAAGCCGGTGAAACAATTAAAAAAGGCGCCGATAAAGTAAAAGAATTTGGCGGAAAAGTTTCTGACGGTATTGGAAATTTAATTGATTCGATAGGTAATTAATGGAAAGCACATTTTACTAGTTTACCGCTAGTGAAATGTGCTTTTTTATATTGCATTAATATTATAACTGTTATACAATGAGTATAACAAAAGAGTGAGGTGAAAACTTTGGTTAAAACACAATTAGCACTAATTATACCCGTATTTCTTCTTTACTTAGCACTATTATTAACCGCAATTATTGATTTAACGAGAAACTGGAACACACGCAAAAATCCAATCATTTGGCTTGTTGTGATTATCTTTATCAACATCTTTGGCCCGATTGCCTACTTTATTTTTGGGCGAAAAGAGGATGCTAAATAATGAAAAATTTAGAAATTCGAGGGCTAAAGAAAAAATACAATGGAAAATGGGTTATCAAGGGGATTGATTTAAGCATTAACGAAAAAGAATGCGTAGCCTTAATCGGTCCGAATGGCGCCGGCAAGTCAACGATGATTAATATGATTGTCCAAATATTAACCCAAGATGAAGGCCAAATCACTATCGATGGAAAAGATGCTAAATCTGTCCGGGAGAAAATTGGCTTTTTACCGCAGTATCCAGAATTTTACGGCTGGATGAGCGCGACAGAATGCCTCCATTTTATGGGAAAACTATCTAATATGGAGAAAAAAGATTTAGAAGCGCGTATTCAAGAAGTTTTATTACTAGTCGGACTAGAAGCGAGCGCGAACAAAAAAATCAGCACCTTTTCTGGTGGCATGCGCCAACGCCTTGGAATTGCGCAAGCCATCTTACATCGACCGGAACTACTTGTGCTAGATGAACCAGTTTCTGCGCTTGATCCCATTGGTCGTCGTGAAATGATGCTCCTTTTAGATAAATTAAAAAAAGAAATTACGATTTTATTTTCCACACATATTTTAAAAGATGCCGAAGAAATTTGCGACCGCATTGCTATCATTAAAGATGGTGAATTAGTTGCAGATAAAACAGTGGCACAGCTGATGAAAGAAGAGAGTTCTCCCGTATTTGATGTCGAATTGAATGGCGATAGCGATACTTGGCAAAAACTACTTCTACAAAATAATTGTGTAGAAAAAATCGAAAAAGTGGGGATGGTATATCAAGTCTATACAACGGATCAGAAAGCAGGAGCAGAAGCGATTTTGAGTTCCTTGCTAAACATAGACGGGGAGTTTATCCGCGTCGAAAATAGACATCAAAGCTTAGAAGGAATTTTTATGGAGAAGGTGGGCAAATGACACATTTTAACGCTTTACTAGCAAAAGAATGGCTTGAACAACGTCGGAGTTTAAAAATTATTTGGCTGCCAATCGTTTTCGCTTTGCTCGGGCTCACCCAACCATTAATGATTTATTTTTTACCCGAAATATTGAAAGCTGTTGGTACTGGAGCAGAAACGGAACAAGTCGTTGCTTTGATGGGAAATCAATCGGCGCAGGAAGTAATGGCACAAACGCTTGGTTCTCAATTTGATCAAATTGGCATTATCATTATTATCGTCGTTGCAATGGCTTGTATTCAAAATGACCGTACAAGAGGAATGCTAGCGTTTATTATGACGCGACCTGTGAGTGCTGTCGAGTACGTGTTATCTAAGTGGGTCATGCAATGTGTAGTGGGTCTCTGCTCGCTATTAATTGGTTACGTGCTAGCCGCTTATTATACGTACTTTTTATTTGGTGAATTATCGGTTCAATCTTTAGTGGAAGGCTTTTTAGTGTATGCACTCTGGTTTGTTTTTGTGATCAGCCTCGTTGTATTTGCAAGTGCTGTTTTCGATAGTAATGCAGTCGTAGCAATGCTTAGTGTGTTTATTGCGATAGTTTTAGGCGTCATTAGCGGTTTTGGCGGGTGGATTCAAATGTTTAATCCAGCATATTTAAGCAAAAACGCAACGATGCTTATTATGTCAGAAAAGACGATGGATTACTTTATCCCATCGCTCTGCATCACTGCTGCATGGATTATGTTACTTGTAAGCCTAACTATTTTAATGATTAAAATCAAACCTTTGTCGAAATCAGAATAGCGAACATTATTCGTGAGTTTTGCGAAAACATCCGGTTTATACTAAAATAGAATAAAAAGGGGTGGCGAAATGGAACGAATAGAGCGAGATACACTTGGAGAAATTTCCGTAGATGCGGCTAAATATTGGGGAGCGCAAACAGAACGAAGCAGAAGGAATTTTGCAATTGGTGATAATCAAATGCCAATCGAAATTATTCATGCTTTTGCCCAGTTAAAGAAAGCCACAGCGACAGTAAATGCAGCGGAAGGCAAATTATCTAAAGAAAAAACGTTAGCAATTGGCAGCGTTTGTGACCAAATCATTCAAGGTGAGCTAGATGCCCATTTTCCTTTAGTTGTTTGGCAAACAGGAAGCGGGACACAGAGCAATATGAACGTCAATGAGGTTATTGCGCATGTTGCCAATCTTACATTAGGCGAAGGACAGATTCATCCGAATGATGATGTCAACATGTCACAAAGCTCGAATGATACGTTTCCAACAGCAATGCACATCGCGGCCTACGAAGCTATAGTAATAAATCTTTTACCAGAAATAACTAAAATGGAAGCCGTTTTAACAGAGAAGAAAAATAAGTATATGCAGCTCGTTAAAATTGGTCGAACACATTTACAAGATGCAACCCCGTTAACACTTGGACAAGAAATTAGTGGCTGGGAAGCGTGCCTAACGAATAATAAAAACTATCTTGAATCAAGTATGAAAGCCATTTTACCACTGGCGATTGGTGGGACGGCAGTTGGGACAGGTCTGAATGCTTCACGCGATTTTGGGGATAAAGTAGCCGAAGAATTAATGAAGCAAACGGGATATCCTTTTACGTCTGATTCCAATAAATATTTTGCTTTAACTAGCCATAGTCCGATTAATTTTGTTCATGGGGCGATTCGTAGCCTTGCGTCTGATCTAATGAAGATTGCTAATGATATTCGTTTCCTAGCAAGTGGACCTCGTAGCGGCATTGGCGAGCTGACGATTCCTGCCAATGAGCCGGGTAGCTCGATTATGCCGGGAAAAGTGAATCCGACGCAGTGTGAGGCGATTACGATGGTTGCTGCACAAGTGATGGGAAATGATACAACCATCAATGTTGCTGCGAGCCAAGGAAACTTTGAACTCAATGTGTATAAACCAGTAATCATTTTTAATTTCCTCGAGTCTGTCAAACTGCTTTCAGACAGCATGCGCTCGTTCCGAATTCATTGTTTAGAAGGACTTACCGCAAACGAAAGCGTCATTGAAACGAAAGTGAATGACTCGCTAATGCTAGTAACAGCCTTGAATCCACACATTGGTTATGAAAAAGCTGCCAAGATTGCCAAACTAGCTTTTGATGAAAATACCACGTTAAAAGAAGCGGCAATCAAAACCGATTTTGTCACCGAAGCGGAATTTGATTTATGGATTGATCCGCTCAAAATGACTAATTTGTAATCTCATACTTTAGAATGAACTTCCCTAGAAACAATTGTTGTCTAGGGATTTTTCACGTATAATGAAACCACTTTTACTAGACAAATATTAGGAGATGCAAAACATGTCAGTGTTATTTACGATACTTTTAATGGCAGTGATTGGTGGATTTATCGGCGCTATGACGAACTATATCGCGATTCGAATGCTTTTCCGCCCATACAAAGCCATTTATCTTTTCAATAAACGATTACCATTTACACCCGGACTGATTCCCAAACGACGAGATGAACTTGCCGAGCACATCGGAAAAGTAGTCGTAAGCCATTTACTCACAGAAGACGCCATTCGCGCCCGACTGCTGGATGAAACCTTACAAAAAGAAATAACCGAAACCATCACAAAAATGTTCCACGAAAAAATGCAATTAGAAACAACACCTAATGAATTATTACACTATTTTGGCTATGAAAATGCAGAAGTACGCTCCATTGCGTGGTTAGAAACAACATTAGAAAAAGAAATCAACCATTTTCTAACGGCAAAAAAAACTACCCAAATGAGCGACTTAATTCCAGCCATGCTTGAGACAGAACTAGCAACCAAGCTTCCGCATGTAACAGAAAGAATTACGAGTAAAATGTCCGTTTTTATCGCAAGTGAAGAAGGCAAAATCCAAATTAAACAAATGCTACAAAAATTCTTTGAAGAACATGGGAAAATGGGCAGCATGGCTAGAATGTTCATCAATGTTGATAGCTTCTCTGAAAAAATTCAACAAGAAGGATTAAAACTTATCAGTCAAGACGATACGAAAAAACTCATCAACCAGCTCTTAACAACAGAATGGCACAATTTTGAAGCGAAAGAATTACAAGAGCTCATCCCAACAGAAAAACAAGCACATTTGGCAGGGCAGCTGACTTCTGAACTAATTCAAGCAGTTCCGCACGATAAACTATTTAATCAACCAATCCAAGCGATATTAAGCAATTATGAAGCAGCTATTACAGAAAAAGTGATTCCTTTCGCTGTTGAACGAATGCTTGATTTTGTAGCGACACATAGCGCGGATATAGTGGCACGAATGGATTTAGCCAAATTAGTCGAAACGCAAATCGCTACTTTTTCCTTGCCTGAAATTGAAAAACTAGTTGTCGAAATATCCGGAAGAGAATTAAAAATGATTACTTATTTAGGCGGGATTTTAGGCGGATTTATTGGAATTATTCAAGGAATTCTCGCAATGTGGATTTAGTTCTTTTATACTGGAATAACCTGCGACTTTTTGTTATAGTGAAACAGAAGTGACAAATACAGATATTTGGAGGATTTATCAATGGCAGTTAATATTTATGATTTAGCACATGATTTAGACAAAGGAATTCGTGAAACACCTGAATTCATCAGCTTACAAGATGCATACCGTGAAGTAAACGAAAACGCTGACGCAAAAGCAAAATTCGAACGTTTCCGTGATGTTCAAGTAACAATCCAAGAAAAACAAATGACTGGTCAAGAAATTGACGACGAAACAGTAGATGTAGCACAACAAGTTGCCCAAGAAGTTCAAGAAAACGAATTAATCGTTAAACTAATGGAAAAAGAACAAGCGATGAGCATGATTATTAACGATTTAAACCGCATCATCATGACACCATTGCAAGATCTATATAACGTAGCAAACGACTAATTTGTATGAATCGAAGTGGCGTGATTATTTGTTATTTATTTAGCAAATAATCGCGCCACTTTTTTATTTGAAATGCTTGTACGTAGAGTAATTGTAAGGTATAATAAGAACGTATATTCGGTTTTTGAGAAGGAGGCGAAAGTCATGAAAGAAATCCAATTTTTACATATAGCAGATTTGCATTTAGATAGTCCTTTCATTGGGCTTTCGACGCTGCCACAGCCGCTTTTTTCTGCCGTACAAGAAAGTACATTTCAATCATTAGAACGAATAACGACCGTAGCAATAAAAGAAGCCGTTGATTTTGTTTTAATTGCGGGGGACATTTATGACAGTGAAGACCAGAGTGTCCGTGCTCAAGCGCGCTTTTTGAAAGAAATGAAGCGACTAGAAGCTGCTAATATTAATGTATTTATGATTCACGGTAATCATGATTTTATAGAAAAACATAAAGAAAAGCTGGCATTACCAAGCAATGTACATGTTTTTCCAGAACATGTGGAAGTAGCATCCATTCAAACAGCTAGCGGTGCCAACGTTCATCTTTATGGATTCAGTTATAATGAACGTCATATTCGTTCCAGTCGCGTAGATGAATACAAGGTACAAGGAGATGCGGACTTTCATATTGCGCTACTGCATGGTTCAGAAATATCCAGTAGCGAAGAACATGATGTCTACGCTCCATTTCGAGTGCAAGAAATCAGCAAAAAAGGCTTTGACTACTGGGCACTCGGTCATATTCATAAACGCCAATTGCTTGCGGAATTTCCTAGCATTTATTACCCGGGAAATATTCAAGGCCGAAACCGCAAAGAATCAGGCGAGAAAGGTGCAAGTATTGTCACTTTATCAGAAGCAAATACAACCATTAATTTCATCGAAACGAGCCCAATTATTTGGGATGAAGTCGTAATCTCCTTGCCTGATAATAGCGAAATCAACACTTTTTACCGTGAAATGACCAAACTGCTGGAAAGTTACCGAGGACGAAGCCATAGCTATTTTCTCCATGTAATTGTCCAAATGGCGAATAAGCAAAAACTAAATACAAATGATTGGCTACAAATGCTTCAAGAAGAAGTAGAACTGGAAGATACCACATTTGTATGGGTGCACAAAATAACAATCGAAATAACGAACAAAAATAATTCCCAAACATGGCATGAACATCATTTAGCAGGCAAAGAAATTAGGCACAGCTATCACAAACTACAAGATGAATCCGCTTTTTACCAAGCTGTAGAAGGACTCTATCTTGAAAGTGGCGTGAGTAGATATTTAGATGATTTATCTGCACAAGATCGAGAGACAATTTTAAATGAAGCCTTAATGGAACTAGGGATGACGCTTGCGGAAGTGGAAGGTGATAACAAATGAGAATAACGTCGATTGATATTGTTGGTTATGGCAAATGGTCCAACGCTCATTTTGATAATATCGCCAATTTTCAAGTAATCTACGGCGAAAATGAAGCCGGAAAATCAACTATAATGGCTTTTATACATAGTATTCTATTTGGCTTCCCAACAAAACAGCAATCTATCCCACGTATGGAACCGAAAAATGGTGGCCCATATGGCGGAAGACTAACAATAGAAGATACCGCGCTTGGGAAAGTCGTTATTGAACGCTTAAAAGGGAAAGCAACAGGAGACGTTCGGATTTACTATGGTGATGGTCAAACTGCTGGAGAAGAGAAGCTACCAGAAATCATAGGTGAAATCGATCGAAATACGTATGAAGCCATTTTTTCGTTTGATATACATGGTTTGCAAAATATCCATCAGTGGAAGAAGAAGGAATTTGAACGCTATTTACTAGCGACAGGGACGACCGGTTCCGATGCGCTGCTAAAAACAGCAGAAACACTGCAAAAAAAATTAGATAGCCTTTACAAACCAAGTGGTCGAAATCCACTAATTAACCAACAACTAAAAAAAGTAAAAGCAGCCCAACAAGCTTTTCAAAACGCTAAAAAACAAAATGCCCAATATGAACAACTTATAAACGAAAAAGAACAAGCAACAGCAAGGCAAGCAGCGTTGCAAACAGAAAAGACAACTATCCGCGTAGAACTGGACACATTAACTATTTTGTCAGACTTGTGGCCGTTATATCAAGAGTGGAAAGCGCTCGATAACAAAGCTAGCCAAGCTCCAGAAGTCAGTTTTCCACCAGACGGAATTATTCGTCTAGAACACCTACAACTCCGAGAAAAAGAATGGCAAAATCAGTTGATTCAATTAGAAGAACGCCAAAAAAACCTCATTAGCAAAAATAGTTATGAACATAGCCTCTTTTTTGCAGAGAATGAAGCTGAAATCACCTATTTAATCGAAACTTATGCTGCTTTTGGTGAACGCGAGCTGCAACTGAATGGTTTAAAGCAAGAAATCCAATTTCAACAAGTAGATACTAAACGACCACTTAGAATTTGGACAAGCGAACTAGAACAAAGAACAAACCGTTTAAAAGAAAACGAGCAATCATACAAAGAGCAACAACACGAAATTCAGTTGAAATTAAAACTAACCACTGACACAGAAGACAAACTTCAAAAAAAGATTGATCAAATAGAAGCAGAGATGTGGGGCAATAAAACGTTCCAACGAGCAAAAGAAAAAATCGAACAAAAACCAAAAACGGCTATGACGAAAACCTTTATTTCACTAGGCATTTTTGCAGTAGCTTTAGTTTTGATGATTGTCTTCCAGTCCATGTGGAGCGTTGCCATTGTTATTATTGCCGCGCTAATTGTCGGCTATTCATTTATGACTACAGGAAAAGCTGCACCAGCTAATAATGAACAACTTTTAGCCTTTCTGGAGCAAAAGAAAATAAGGCAAGAATGGCAACAGTTATTGAATGAAATGGATATCGTTGCATCCCAAATAGCTGAATTACAAGCGAGCGAGAATAAGTTAAATGAAGCAATTTATCAGCATACGATGGAACTAAACCAACTATTTGCTGACTTAGCAATCGAAAACGAGCCAGGAATAAATTGGTCGTATGATTTACAACAATACAAAGCGGATAGTGAAAAAAGGCAACTAGTCACTGAACTTAGCTTGAAATTAGAGCCGTTAGTAGAAAAACAAAATGCTTACAAAGCGCGACTTGCAAAGTTACAACTCCCTCTAGACCATAAAGATATCGAAGAGAAAATCACGTTTCTGCGTCAAGGCTTGCTTTACTATCGAAACCACCTAACGGAAAATGCAAAACTTGCAGAAAAATTAGAACAAGTAACAATGCAATTAGATTTAGTGAAGCAAGATTTATTGCTCGTAAAGAAAGAAAAAGCAGAGTTGCTAGAACGGGCCAATACAAATGATGAAGAAGAATTTCGCATCGTCGCTATGCGTGTGAAAGAAGAACAAAAATGGCGCGAACGTTTAGTTTTAATAGAAGCGCAATTGGAGCCAGATAAACGAATCGCTTTAAGCCAGTTTGAAAATCAAGCTATCATCAAAGAAAAAGAATTGCATTTAGAAGAAAAACTGCGCAAAATAGAAGTAGAACAAGAGCAACTTTACGCCTCACTTGCAGCAAAAAATCACGAAATCAGCAAATTAGAAGAAGGCGGAACTTTCGCTGTCTTAATGCAAGAATTTTATTCAGAAAAAAGTCAATTACAACAAATAGCTGCTGAATGGACAGAAACAAAACTGGCGCTACAAATTTTACAAGACACCATGCAGCAGTTACAAGAAGGCAAGCTTCCTAAAACCTTAAAATTAGCAAGTGACTATTTCCAGCATCTGACAAACGCGAACTACACGAAGGTATACATACAAGAAAACAGACTTCAAGTAGAAAGCAAAGACATCGTTCCGTTTTTCCCAGAAGAACTTAGCCAAGCAACTAAAGAACAACTTTATTTAGCTATTCGCTTTGCGCTAATTGATGTTATCCATAAAGACTTTCCACTACCAATTATTATTGATGATGGATTTGTGCATTTTGACTCGGCCAGAATGGGGCAAATGATGCAACTGCTCCAAAAACGAAAAAGTGAGAACCAAGTAATATTTTTCACATGTCATCAAGAAACTCGCAAATATTTTTCCAGTGAGGACATACGCGTGCTATAATGAGTGAAGAAACTTCTTACTACAGAAAGAAAGAAGGCGATACAATGGAAAAAAGATTATTAGACTATGAAGTTGGCGAAACAGTGGACCTATTCTTGCTAATTAAATCAAGTGTCAAAGGAACGGCTAGCAACGGAAAGCCATTCTTGAGTCTTGTTTTGCAAGATAAATCAGGTGAATTAGAAGCAAAACTTTGGGATGTAAAAGAAAGTGATGAAGTAAATTACGGGGTACAGCAAATTGTGCACCTTATGGGTGATATTCAAAATTACCGTGGAAGAAAGCAGCTGAAAATCCGCCAAATTAGACAGGCGACAGCTATTGATGGTGTTAGTGCCAGTGAATTCATGGAAACGGCGCCAATCAATAAAGAGGAAATGGCTGACGAGATTACACAATATATTTTCGAAATGAAAAATGCGAACTTGCAACGAATTACCCGAGCGCTCTTGAAAAAATACCAAGATGACTTTTATGATTATCCAGCAGCAATGCGCCATCATCATGAATTTGTTTCTGGTTTGAGTTTTCATGTAGTTTCGATGCTACGTCTTGCAAAGTCTGTCGCAGATCTATATCCATCCGTTAACCGTGATTTACTTTATGCCGGAGTGATTTTACATGATTTAGGTAAAGTCATTGAACTGTCAGGGCCGGTATCAACCACGTACACACTGGAAGGGAATTTGATTGGTCATATTTCCATCGTAGTAGAAGAAGTGAGCAAAATTGCTGATGAGCTTTCTATTGACGGGGAAGAAGTAGTTGTTTTAAAACATGTGTTACTTTCTCACCACGGCAAAGGGGAATGGGGCAGCCCGAAACCACCACTTGTACGTGAAGCAGAGATTTTGCATCAAATTGATTTAATGGATGCGTCCTTAAATATGATGGATAAAGTATTGAAACATACCAAACCTGGTGAATTTAGTGAACGAGTATTTGGATTAGACAATCGTTCGTTTTATAATCCTACATTTGAATAAACACAAAAAACCACGCTTGGAATTTTCCAAGCGTGGTTTTTAATTACTTATTTAGATGAATCGGAATCAGATTTAGAACCGTCAAAATCTTTGAAAGCATCTTTCAAGTCTTTATCTTCTACTTTTACGTTAGCATCTTTGTATACTTTTTTAAGTGTTTTTTGCATGTTCTCAGTAGTTAATTGAGACTGAAGGTAAGATTCTTTTACAGCTTTCTTATCTTTTTCAAAAGTAGTTTTTGTCGCTGGTTCGTCCATTTGGATGATGTGGTATCCGTATTGTGTTTTTACTGGAGCACTGATGTCGCCTTTGTTTTTAAGGGCATAAGCTGCTTTTTCAAATGCTGGATCCATTTTACCAGGACCGAATGGCTCTAATTTACCGCCGTTTTCTTTTGTAGCAGTATCAGTAGAGTATTCTTTCGCTAAATCTGCAAATTTCGCGCCATCTTTTAGTTTTTGTTCTACTTCTTTGGCTTTGTTTTCATCAGCTACTAAAATGTGGCTTACAGTGATATCTGGTTGCCAAGTTTTGTAGTAGTCTTTTAATACTTTGTCGCTAGTATCTGTATTAGCTTCTGTTGCTTTTTGTACTAACATGTTGTATTTAAGTTGGCTTTTGAATGATTTCTCAGTTAGGCCACTTTGAGCTAACACTGCAGAGAATTGATCTCCGTATTGTGATTTGTATTCGTTGAATTTTTTGTCAACATCTTCATCGCTTACTTTGTATTTATCGCTAAGGACTTTTTCGAAAGTAAGTTGTTGTACGAATTCAGAACCATATTTATCTTTCATAGCATCATAAAGTTCGTCTTTTGTTACATCGCCAGAGTCTGTCTTAACGACATCTCCGCCGCCACCGCACGCTGCTAGACTGAACAATGCCATAACCATGACAAGTCCAAGTATTAATTTCTTCTTCATTAAATAAAACACACTCCTTAGTTGTTGGAATAATTCCCGCTTAACACAATAACTATCATAACATAAATTAAAGATAAAAAGAAAAGATGAAAGAAATTTAATGATATTCTTATGGTTTAGTCAGAAATTAAAATAGAAAATCCGCGCTCTGCACTTTCGATAAAACAATTCTTCGGCATTTTCCATAATTTGTTAATATGAGTAAAGTCAGAAAAGCTCATTCCAACGTGCACGGAAAGTAAAATTAAGAACATTCCCGAATGCCCGATTGGCGTAAGTAGCATTAACGCTACTAAAATAGCTGTAATAACCACAAATGGTAAAACTAACGAAAAAATGTAGTGCCATTTTGGAATGATTCGCTTAATATTTAATTTTATACAAGGAAGGAAAAAGAAATGGATGCGCCACTGGATTACAGTTCCTTCACGGTACTTAAAGCATCCAAGAATATGAAGCATTTTATGGATTGGGTAAATTAAAATAATACCCAAAAAGCTAACGAATTGATAATCGTTTGTCAGTTGACCAGGATAAATTAAATGTTGTGTTAAAAAACAAATACATACGGCAACTAGCCAGACAAGAATTCCTTTAAAGAAAAGGCGATTAAATTCGTCTCGTCGCTCTGTGTTGATTGATTTTAGGCAGCGCATTGTAAGCTTTCCTCCAGTTATAGCTAAAATAGTGCTCCTCTGTCAGAAGGCACCATAGTATTGTATGCTCAAATGCTCCAAAATTCAAGCTTTTTTTAGATAAATAATTGCCTAATTTTGACGTTTTTTTGAAGGGGATTTTAGCCAAACAAAAAAACTGAGCAGGCGCCCAGTTTTTCTACTTATTTATTATCTTTTTTTAACGTTTTTTCTAAGTCAGAAATTGTTTTTTGCATGTCTTTAATTTCGTCTTTTAAGCGTTTCTTTTCTGGTTCCATTTCTTCATTCCATTTGGAAACAGATTCCATGATGTCAGAAGAAACATCTTTTAATAAAGTGGAACCTTCCGAGCCAAGCACTTGAACTGATTGGATAAGTTCATTTGCGTTATATGCTAGTTCTTTCAAGATAACACTTGCTTCGCCTGATTTAGCGACAATGTCTTTGCGAAGTTCATTGCCGGATTTTGGAGCAAACAATACTGAGGCTGCAGCTCCAATTGCCCCACCAGCTAAAATACCGAAAATAAGTGATTTTTTATTCATTTATACTCCACTCCATCCATAAAGTCATTTTAGTCTACTTTTGCTGCAATAAGTTCAGCAATTTCTTGGTAACGTTCTTGTGTGTACCAATCTGCGTTATCTTTCCATTTTAACCCAAAGTCGTCTGATTTGCTATACCTTGGTATTAAATGGATATGACAATGAAATACAGATTGGAAAGCAACCTCTTCATTATTATTTAAAATATTTAATCCTTGTATTGGTAAAGCTTCTTTCAATGCTCGCGCGATTTTTGGTACGCGACGGAATAATTCGGCGGCCGTTTCATCGGGTAAATCGAATGTGTTCCTAGCATGTTTTTTGGGAATTACGAGTGTATGACCTTCTGTGACTTGTCCTAAATCAAGGAAAGCGTAAACTTCCTCATCTTCGTACACTTTGGCAGAAGGAATTTCACCACGAACTATTTTGCAGAAAATGCAATCGTCCATTAAGTATGACCACCTTTCACAACATATAATTATGTACTACTTTAATTTACCATAAAAAGGAGTGAAAAGCATGTGTTAGGTAGTAGGTAATGGATTATTTTGACAGTTCAAGGGATGAATATGCTATTATTAACTAAAGATGACGTAAGGAGGTATGGAAATGGCTTTAGTAGAAGTAGAACACCTGACAGGCGGATATACAAAACGTCCAGTCTTAAAAGATATTTCATTTGCAATTGAAGAGAAACAAATAGTTGGATTAATTGGTCTAAACGGGGCAGGGAAAAGTACTACCATCAAACATATAACTGGCCTAATGCACCCTAAACAAGGAACGATTAAAATCAACGGTCACCAATTAGTGGAAGATACAGAAACATATCGAAAGCAATTTTCTTATATCCCAGAAACACCGGTATTATATGAAGAATTAACGTTAAAAGAACATTTGGAATTAACCGGAATGGCTTATGGAATATCAGAAGAAGAACTACACGCGAGAATGACGCCACTTTTAAAAGAGTTTCGGCTAGAGAAAAAATTGAATTGGTTTCCAGCCCATTTTTCAAAAGGGATGAAGCAAAAAGTAATGATTATGTCGGCTTTTTTAATTGAGCCTAAGTTATATATTATTGATGAACCGTTTGTTGGACTCGATCCGCTTGGTATTCAGTCGCTTCTTAATTGGATGGACGAGATGCGTAGTAAGGGTGCAAGTATTTTAATGTCCACGCATATTCTCGCAACGGCTGAAAAATATTGCGATACGTTCATTATTATTCATCAAGGGGAAATTCGTGCAGAAGGAACGCTAAAAGACTTACAAACAAATTTCGAAATGCCAGGAGCTTCACTTGATGAAATTTACATTCAGTTGACAAAGGAAGAGGAAGCTGATGAAGATGATATTTGACAGTAAGGCGCTTTGGAAGGAACGTTTTAGTGCGTATACGACAGAAGTTATGCGCTACCTTCGTTATATGTTTAATGATCATTTGCTTTTTGTGTTAGTGATTGGGCTTGGCGCAGGGATTTTTTATTATGCTGGTTGGGTGAAGACGCTAGAATCAACATTCCCAGTTATTCCGTTAATGGTTATTTTACTTACGGCTTCTATTGCGATTAGTCCAGTTGCTACCTTGCTCAAAAAGCCGGATATTGTTTACTTAATTGTCCAAGAAAAAGCCATGGATACTTATTTTTCTCAAGCGAAAATAGCGAGTTTCTTTATGCAATTATATGTTTTTGTTATTGTGCTAGGAATTTGTATGCCAATGTATGTGGAAGTGACAGAGGTTCCATATAGCCAGTTTTTCACTTTGTTTATCGTACTTAGTATGCTAAAAGCTTGGAATATTTATTTCGGTTGGGAAAGTATGAAATTAGAAGAAGCGGATACAACGTGGATGTTTATTCGTGTGATTCTCAATGCTATTTTGATTTATATTGCGCTTATTGCCGCACCTTATATTTCGATTCCGCTCGTGTTGGTAGTACTTTTAGCGAGCTATTACTGGCTTAAAACGAAGACGGCTAAAGTGACGCTGCGCTGGGAATATTTAGTGGATAAAGAAGAGGCGCGGATGAATCGTTTTTATCGTTTAGTGAATCTGTTTACGGATGTACCACATTTGCGCGGGACAGTTCGCAGACGGAGTTACCTCGATTTTCTTTATCAGCCAATCCCTTATGCGAAAAGAAAAACATTTGCCTACTTGTTTAGCCGGACTTTTGCGAGAACGAATGAATATGCCGGATTATACATCCGACTGACCGTGATTGCGGTTATTTTACTCGTATTTGTTCAAGGTTTTTACTTGAATATTATTTTCTCGCTACTTTTCTTGTATTTAACAGGTTTTCAATTTATCCCGATGTTAAAGCATTATGATGCACAAATTATGTTACGGCTTTATCCAATTGACGATAGTTACCGTCATCGTAGTTTTATCCATTTTTTACGTATTTTGCTACTCGCGCAAGCACTGCTCTTTAGCATTATCGGAATTGCTCAAAATGGAACCATTGGCGGAATGATTATTTTAGGAATAAATTTGGCTTTTGTAGCAATATTTACATTCCTTTATGCACCAGTTAGAATGAAAAAAATGTACGAATAAAAGAAGCGATTTGGATTTTTGGTCCAAATCGCTTTTTCTTATTTAGCATCATGGGAAAATTCGGGATAATGATAAATATCTTCATGAGAGAAACCTGTTTGGGTATTATTTTTCTTCATGATATTCGTAATTTCTTTGTGTAGCGGTGTTTTTTTCCATTCTTGAAAGAACACTTCGGAATCCCAAAAAGAAATAATTAAAAATTTATTCGTATTCATCGCTTTTGTAAGTTTCGTACTTTGTAAGCCAGGTGTTTCGCTAAAATGTAAACTAGCATGTTGATACAGTTGTAAGAAAATCGGAATTTCTTCATCGCGGAGTTGGATATATTCAAAAACAACTATTCCAAAACCCTTTAAGGAACCGCTGCTTTGTAATACCCGATACGCCGCGCCTTCTTGGAAAATTTTTTCGCCCGTAGATTCTTGGTACAAAAGGGATTGGGAGAAATTTTGCAGAAGGGTCACATTTTCGCCACTATAATTTGCCATTAGTTGACGAAGATAATGCTCAGTTCCGGTTGTGATAAATACTTTTTTCATGATAAGTCCTTCTTTCGGTTTTTATTCCATTAAGATAAATGATTACACCTTTGTTTTCCACGTTTTTCATAATTGAAACAGCAGATAGGCAATTTGTTTGGTTTTATACAAGATTTCTAGTATCCTTTTATCTGGAGAAGTTATTTATTGTTCTGTTGCCTATTGTGTGTAAATGAACAAAGAAGGGAAGCGACTCGATGACAAAAATAACGAATGATTTATTTTTAAAAGCAGCGCGAAAAGAACAAGTTAACCGAATTCCGGTTTGGTATATGAGACAAGCAGGGAGATCCCAACCAGAATATCGTAAATTAAAAGAACAATACTCTCTATTTGAAATCACGCATCAACCAGAATTATGTGCTTATGTAACCAAGCTACCTGTAGATCAATACGGTGTAGATGCAGCAATTTTATATAAAGATATTATGACACCACTTCCGGGGATGGGGGTAGACGTAGAGATTAAGTCTGGCATTGGCCCAGTGATACATAATCCTATTAGAACGTTCCAAGATGTAGAGAAACTGGCAATCTTTCAACCAGAAATCGAAGTACCATATGTGCTCGATACGATAAAATTATTAGCAGATGATATGTTAGAGGTGCCATTAATTGGCTTTGCTGGCGCGCCGTTCACTTTAGCAAGTTATATGATAGAAGGCGGCCCATCGAAAAATTACCACCAAACAAAAAGCTTTATGTACCGCGAACCAGAAGTGTGGGCAATATTAATGGAAAAACTGGGCCGAATGACTGCGAGCTATTTAGTAGCGCAAATTAACGCCGGAGCTTCCGCTGTGCAACTATTTGATTCATGGGTAGGCGCACTTAGTCGAGCGGATTATGCGACTTACATCCGACCAGTTATCGAAATGATTGTGCGAGAAGTAAAGGCTGTTCATCCGACGACGCCAATTATTATGCAAGCAGTTGGTGCAAGTCACCTTCTCGCCGAATGGGAAACGATGCCGCTAGATGTTGTTGGCGTTGACTGGCGCGAAACACTTACATCTGCTAGACAAAAAGTGCCAACAAAAGCAATCCAAGGGAATTTAGACCCGTCCACGCTACTTGCACCTGAAAAATGTTTGGAGGAAACCGAACGAATTTTGCAAGAGGGCGTATTAAAACCAGGTTTTATTTTTAATTTAGGACACGGCGTTTTCCCAGAAGTACCACCAGAAATGCTGAAAAAACTAACCACTTACATCCACGAGAGAAGCGAAATTCTATTAAAAAAGGATGATAAATAATGACTAAAAAAGTAGGTTTACTTGTAATGGCTTACGGGACACCGTACAAAGATGAAGATATCGAACGTTACTATACAGATATCCGTCACGGTCACAAGCCAAGCGAAGAAATGATTGCAGATTTACGCGGGAGATACCACGCTATCGGCGGCCTATCTCCACTAGCAAAAATAACCGAAGCACAAGCCTATGGACTAGAAAAGGCGCTTAATGAAACGCAAGATGAAGTAGAATTTAAAGCATATATCGGCTTGAAACATATCGAACCTTTCATTGAAGATGCTGTCGAAGCGATGCATAAAGATGGTATAGAAGAAGCGATTTCCATCGTGTTAGCACCGCATTATTCTAGTTTTAGCGTCGAAGCATACAATAAAAGAGCTAAAGATGCTGCTGAAAAACTGGGTGGCATCGAAATTAAAGCGATCAATGATTGGTACAAACAGCCAAAATTTATCCAAATGTGGGCTGACCGAATTAACGAAACAGCCAAACAAATTCCAGCCGACGAATTAATCGATACCGTTTTAATTGTTTCGGCGCATAGCTTGCCTGAGAAAATCAAACAACATAACGACCCGTACCCAGACCAACTGCAAGAAACAGCCGATTTAATCTTTGAAAAAGTTGCCGTACCTCATTACGCCTTAGGTTGGCAAAGTGAAGGAAAGACCGGAGAACCTTGGCTTGGGCCTGATGTACAAGATTTAACAAGAGAACTTTACGGCCAAGAAAAATATAAACACTTCATTTATACACCAGTTGGTTTTGTTGCAGAACATTTAGAAGTACTTTACGACAATGATTATGAATGTAAAGTAGTCACAGATGAAGTTGGCGCAGCATACCACCGACCAGCAATGCCAAACGCGGACCCAGAATTTTTAGAAGTATTAAGAACCGTTGTCTGGGAAAAATATACAAATTAAAAAATGTGCCGGGATAGATGTTATTCCGGCATATTTTTTCGCAATAAAAGAAAACGTTTTCAATATTTTTAGCTAAATACTATGAAGTTTTAATCAAATTCTCATCTTCACCGGGCATAATGATAAATATAGAAAGACAGGAGGTTCACCCAAATGAAAAACAAGGCAGAGAAACAAAGAATTGCCACTAATTTGTCACTTTACATGAAAATAAATGGATATACTCATAGAACATTCGCGCTTGCAGCCGGGATTTCCCAAAGCACTTTAAAAGCATTAATGATAGGGAAAATGAGAAACGAAACTAAATTCCAAAAATACATAACACAAATTACAGAAAGTTTGGCACTAGAAGAAAAATTCTTTGAACAACCGAAAGAAACCATTACATCAGCACCTATTACTTTTCAAGATACAAACAAAATGCATCTTGGAGACGAAAAATTCAACGCAATCAGCTTATTGTTAAAAATTGGCGAAATTCATTACGAATCTTAAGAAGCTTGGGACTAATTGTCCCAAGCTTTTTTATGTGAAATATTCAGGGCTTGACGAACCTAACTAACTCACGTAAAATGAAGACAATTTTCAAAATAGGAGTGTGGCACATGATTAGAAAACTAACTGTATCTGATAATGAAGAAGTAATGGCACTTTTAAAACCCGAAGCAACCCTGAATCTATTTATAATTGGGGATATCGAGAATTTTGGTTACGAGAGTGATGTGCAAGATCTTTGGGGTGAATTCGATTCAGCAGGTAAATTACATGCATTGTTACTTCGATTCGATACGTTTTTCTTACCGTATTCAAAAGACGCTAATTTTGATGCAAAAGCTTTCTCAGAAATTATTGCTAAACATGATACCTATGAAGTTAGCGGTATTTCTCGTGTCACAAAGGAATTTGAAGCATTTTTACCACAACTTGCCGAAAAAAGACAAGATACTTATTTTTGCGAGTGCGAACATGTAAACCGAATTTCGGTTAATCAAGATGTCATTGTCAGAACGGCAGTAGCCGAAGACGTAGCGCCAATTATTAAAATGCGCAAAGATATTAAAGAATTTGGCACACGTGAAGAAAATGAAGAATTAATTATTCGCCAAATTGAAAAAGGCGTGAAACGAATTTATTATATTGAACAAGATCAAGAAGTAGTAGCTGTAGCAGAAACATCCGCAGAAAATTCTTTTTCAGCAATGATTACAGGAGTCGCGACAAGTGATGGCTACCGGCAACGTGGCTTTGCGAGCACACTTCTAAAAAAATTATGTTGCGATGTATTAGCAGAAGGAAAGAAACCTTGTTTGTTCTATGATAATCCAGTCGCTGGTGAAATCTACCACCGTCTTGGTTTTGAGCATACTGGAGATTTTGTCATGTACAAATAGCCTTTACTTTACGTCCGGATGATTGGTATGATGGATGTATTATGTTAGTAAAGGATGGATAATGTGAAACCACGTGGAATTTGTTTTTTTGATATGGATGGAACGCTTTTAAATAGTGATTCCAAAGTACTTGATAGCTCACTTCAAGCATTAGACAAACTTCGGGAAAATAATATTATTCCTGTCATTGCTACTGGACGGACACTTATCGAAATCAGTCATCAAATGAAAATTACCGGCATCGAATCCGCTGTAATGATGAATGGACAAATGGCTATTTTTGAAGGCGAGAAAGTATACGAAGATGTGATTGACGCGGATCTCTTGGAACGTTTAACAGAAGAAGCTAAATCACAAAATGTCGAAGTTTGTTATTATAATGATAAAAGAATCGGCGCAACCGCAAACACACCTGTTGTAAAAGCGCACTATGACTTCCTAGGCGAACCAATGCCAGAAGTAAGAACGAATATGTATAAAGAAGAAACAATCAATATGGCGCTTCTTTTACTCGAAACAGGGGATGACTATTTCCCAGAACGTTTTCCAGAGTTGCAGTTCGTCCGCAATACACCATTTAGTAATGACGTACTAAAAAAAGGTGGCTCCAAAGCAGTTGGTATTTCAAAACTACTCGAAGTAATGGGGTATCAAGATGTTCCAACCTATGCTTTCGGTGACGGTATGAACGACCTAGAGATGTTTGATGCAGTGGATTATGCGATTGCAATGGAAAACGCCGTACCGCTATTAAAAGAAAAAGCCACTTTTGTAACGAAAGATAACAATAGTGACGGCATTATGCTAGGTTTAAAACAATTTGATTTAATTTAAAGAAGTGCCTCGTGCGCTTCTTTTTTTGTGAAATTCCAACGCAAGACCGATAGAAATGTAATAATTCTTTTGATATAATTAAACTAATCAATTGGAAGAGGAGAAATGTTCATGAACGAAATCAATCACACGTCCGAGCAAGTAAATACAGAGAAAAGAACAGAAAAACAAATTATTATGCAAAAAGTCCTTAATTGGTTTGTATTTTCTTTGCTACTTGCATCTATCGGTGCTGCGATTGGGAGTAAATTAAGCCCAGAACTTTATTTGCCTCTTGTCGTATTAGAAGTCGCGTTACTGATTACAGCAATGGTAGTGCGTCGAAGTAAAACCATTAATAAAGTGGTTGGTTACCCAGTAGTACTAGCCTTTGCGTTTGTCACAGGCTTAACACTTGGGCCAACTTTGTCATATTACATTGGTGCAGGACAAGGTGCCGCTGTTTTAATGGCATTTGTTACAGCAACCATTACTTTCACAACACTAGCAATTATTGGTGCGAAAATGAAGAAAGACCTATCTTTCTTGAGTAGTGCGTTATTCGCTGCGATTATTATTCTTATCATCTTCAGCTTTATGGGAGTATTTTTACCACTAGGCTCTATGTTGTCAACGATTATTTCAGCTGGTGGAACGATTATTTTCTCATTATATATTTTGTATGATTTTAACCAAATTATGAAGCGCGATGTGGAACTTGCAGATGTACCAATGCTTGCGATGAATTTATACCTGGATTTCCTTAACTTATTCCTGTTTTTACTACGTTTATTTACAGGCCGTGACTAAGAAAATTAGAAGATCTGCCAACCTAAAAAGTGGTGGATCTTTTTCTATAAAAAAGATGGTTTTTGTTAGACAAACGCCATTTAAAATTCTATAATAAAGTTAAGGTCAAAAAAGGTCAGACTTATCTTTTATAAGGAGGACGAATAAATGGATTTACAAAAATTTACACAACAAGTCCAGCAAACAATTGCGGACGCACAAAATCTAGCTATTGCATCAGAACACCAAGAAATCGACGTTGCACACGTTTTTAAAGTGTTATTAACAGAGAGCGACTTTGCCAAACGGGTGTATGATGTAGCAGAAGTTGACACGGAAGCACTTCAAAAAGTAGTAGACAATACTTTGGAAAAAATCCCAGTAGTTTCAGGAAGTGGCGTGAATTATGGTCAAGCAATGAGCCAAGCCCTTTTCCAACTAATGCGGGATGCAGAAAAAGAACAACAACAATTAGAAGATGATTTTGTCTCAACAGAACATCTTATCTTAGCTATCATGGATCAAAAGTCGAATCCAATTACAGCCGAACTTAAAAATCAACGTAAAGCTAAAAAACAAATCAAAGATGCTATTTTAAAAATCAGAGGAGGGAAAAGAGTGACTTCTCAAAATGCAGAAGAAAACTATGAAGCTTTAACAAAATACGGACGTGATTTAGTCGCGGAAGTTAGAAGTGGCAAACTCGATCCAGTAATCGGACGCGATGCAGAAATTCGTAACGTTATCCGGATTTTATCTAGAAAAACAAAAAATAATCCCGTATTAATCGGTGAGCCAGGCGTTGGTAAAACAGCGATTGTCGAAGGTTTAGCACAACGTATCGTTCGAAAAGATGTACCAGAAGGACTGAAAGATAAAACGATTATTTCACTTGATATTGGTTCCCTTATTGCTGGAGCTAAGTATCGCGGTGAATTTGAAGAACGTTTGAAAGCAGTACTCCAAGAAGTAAAACAAAGTGACGGTCAAATTTTACTCTTTATTGATGAAATTCATACGATTGTCGGCGCAGGTAAAACAGACGGTGCAATGGATGCCGGAAATATGCTGAAACCAATGCTTGCTCGAGGAGAACTTCACTGTATCGGCGCAACTACATTGGATGAATACCGCCAATACATCGAAAAAGATGCTGCACTTGAAAGACGTTTCCAAAAAGTACTTGTCCCAGAGCCAACAGTGGAAGACACGGTTTCCATTTTACGTGGGTTAAAAGAACGTTTTGAAATCCATCATGGCGTTAATATTCATGATAATGCGTTAGTGGCGGCAGCGAGTCTTTCCAACCGTTATATTACCGACCGCTTTTTACCAGATAAAGCAATTGATTTAGTAGATGAAGCATGCGCAACGATTCGTGTCGAAATTGACTCTATGCCAAGTGAACTCGATGAAGTAACAAGAAAAGTAATGCAATTAGAAATTGAAGAAGCGGCTTTAAAAGAAGAAAAAGATCCAGCCAGTGAACGACGCTTAGAAATGTTGCAACGTGAACTAGCTGATTACAAAGAAGAAGCAAATAAAATGAAATCGAAATGGGAGTCCGAAAAAAGCGAAATCAGTAAAATTCGTGAAGTTCGTGAACAAATCGATCATTTACGTCATGAATTAGAAGAAGCCGAAAACAACTACGATTTAAACAAAGCCGCAGAATTACGTCACGGTAAAATCCCTGCTGTAGAAAAAGAATTACTCGCTTTAGAAGAAGAAAATCGTGAAAAAACAGCCCAAGAAGACCGGATTCTACAAGAAGAAGTGACAGAAAATGAAATCGCGGAAATCGTCGGACGCTGGACTGGAATCCCAGTGACTAAGCTCGTAGAAGGCGAACGCGAAAAACTGTTAAAATTAGCAGATGTGCTGCATCAAAAGGTAATTGGTCAAGAAAATGCCGTTCAGTTAGTTAGCGATGCCGTATTGCGTGCTCGTGCCGGCATTAAAGATCCAAAACGCCCAATCGGTTCCTTTATTTTCTTAGGCCCTACTGGTGTTGGTAAAACTGAACTTGCGAAAGCTTTGGCCTTTAACATGTTTGACTCAGAAGATCATATGATTCGAATTGATATGTCTGAATATATGGAGAAACATTCTGTATCAAGACTTGTCGGAGCGCCTCCAGGTTATGTTGGCTATGAGGAAGGCGGACAACTAACGGAAGCTGTAAGACGAAATCCTTACTCGATTGTTTTACTTGATGAAATCGAAAAAGCCCATCCAGATGTATTTAACATTCTATTACAAGTACTCGATGATGGACGTATCACGGATTCGCAAGGTCGCTTAATTGATTTTAAAAACACGGTAATTATTATGACTTCCAATATCGGCTCCAATTTATTGCTTGAAAGAACGGAAGAAGGCGAAATTTCACCAGAATTAGAATCAGACGTTATGCAAATTTTGCAAAGTGAATTTAAACCAGAATTTTTGAACCGAGTAGATGATATTATTCTATTCAAACCGCTGACATTAGCCGACATTAAAGGCATTGTGGAAAAATTAGTAGAAGAATTGCAACTTCGCTTAGCTGATCAAGAAATCTCTATTACTATTTCTGATAATGCCAAAGCCTTTATTGCCGAAGAAGCCTATGATCCAATTTACGGTGCACGCCCACTGAAACGCTACATTGTACGCCATGTGGAAACGCCACTTGCGCGAGAAATTGTATCCGGTAAAATTATGCCCCATTCATCTGTGGAAATTGATTTGCAAGAGAACGAATTTACGTTTAAAGTCACAGAATAACATGAAAAAGGTTTGACACCTCACGTGAAAGGGAAAACTTTGGTTGGATTAGTCGTTTAGAAAATAGACGAAAATGGAAGGATGAGGAAGATGAAATTAGTATTAATTCGTCACGGTCAAAGTGAATGGAACAAATTGAATTTATTTACAGGTTGGCATGATGTGGACTTGTCAGAAGAAGGCGTTGTAGAAGCGCAAACTGCTGGGAAAAGAATCAAAGAAGCTGGCTTAGAATTTGATGTAGCCTTCACTTCCGTTTTAACAAGAGCTATTAAAACACTTAATTATGTATTAGAAGAATCTGATCAAATGTGGGTCCCCGTTAATAAATCTTGGCGTTTAAACGAACGGCATTACGGCGCACTTCAAGGTCTTAATAAACAAGAAACTGCTGAAAAATACGGTGCTGACCAAGTACAAAAATGGCGCAGAAGCTATGATACTCTTCCACCATTATTAGAAGAAAACGACGAAAGACAAGCGAAGAACGATCGCCGTTATCAACTACTTGATACACACGCAATTCCCTCAGGTGAAAACTTGAAAGTAACGCTAGAACGTGTTATTCCTTACTGGATGGATACAATTGCTCCGGAAATTAAAGCTGGTCGCCGTGTAGTTATCGCAGCTCATGGTAACAGTTTACGAGCATTAGTGAAATTTTTAGAAGGAATTAGTGATGATGAAATAATGGAATTAGAAATCCCAACAGGCGTACCACTTGTATACGAGCTAAATGATGATTTAAAACCAGTAAATAAATATTACTTGGATAAATAAAAAAAGAACCGCTTTCCAGTTATTGGAAAGCGGTTCTTTTTTGAGTTACACTCGAAAAGTGAGTTCTCGCTATCAGAAAGTTGGATGTTTACTTAAAGTCATAAACTTCGCTATCTTTAGGCATCAAGAAAGTGATTAAAATAATGAAGAAGGATAACCCTACTGTTAAAATAATAGCCCGCGTCATATCAAATGATACATATAACATGGAAGAAAGAACGAATTCAGCCATTAAAGAAAGTAAGAATACCCAAATTACAGTCACCACGTAACGCATCCTTACACCCCATTTCATCTATTTCATTATACATTTTAGCACATAAAATTAGATTATCCAATCATATATCATTTGAAAATACGATTATCTAAAAAAAGGAAGGACTCTTCACAGAAACGCAGAATAATAGTGTAAAGGGGCAAATAAGCAATGACATAATATTGTCAAATGTAAACAGGTATACGTCATCCCTTTAAAATAGCCATTCTGCTTACTTTATGATAATTCTTTCATTGAAAAATTAGTAGGCTCTCAGAATGAAAATGCTAGAATGAAGAAGGTTAACAGAGACAGAGCCATTTAAATTGGGGGAACTAACTAATTTGGATAGGAAGTGCCAACTGATAATGAAAAAGAAATTCACGCAGATTTTACTAGCAAGTGTCATCGTAAGTTCTACATTGTTACCTTTTGTGGATGCAGGGGCAGCAGAAGCGAGCCAAACTGCAGTGAGTCAAGCAGGAATGACTTTATCACAACAACAATTTATACAATCAATTGCAAACGATGCACAAGACTTACAAAAAGACGAAAAAATATTAACGAGCGTTACTTTAGCGCAAGCCATTTTAGAATCCAACTGGGGCAAAAGCGGCTTATCCACTTCAGCTAACAACTTGTTTGGAATTAAAGGTAGCTATGAAGGAAGTTCCGTTTCTATGGGAACACAAGAATTTAGCAACGGCAAAGCATACCACACACAAGCCGACTTCAGAAAATATCCAGACAAAAAGGCATCATTAGTCGATCATGCGCAACTTTTTGTTAACGGAGTATCTGGTAATTCAGAATTATATTCCGCAGTCATTGGAGAAACCGATTATAAAAAAGCAGCCCACGCCATTCAAGATGCAGGTTATGCAACTGACCCGGGGTACGCTGATAAACTCATTTCAACTATTGAAACTTACCATTTGGATCGTTATGACCAAATTTACGATACAGTCACTTCAACCGAAAACCAATTAGCCTATGCAGAAATTACGAATCCAAGTGATGAAATTATTTGGACGAAACCTTACAATACAGAAGGTGCAGAAAAAGCAGGAATAACCAAAGATTACCAAAATAAAACACTTCGAATTTCTCAAAAAGCTGTAACAGAAAAAGGAACATGGTATCAACTACAAGATCAAGGAAAGACAATCGGATGGATAAACAGTAATTCAGTAACAGTTTTCTATACACCACAAAATGAAACGAATGTAACGCTAGATAAATACATCACCGATTCCGACCAAAAAATCTATGCTTACCCAGTAGAAGATAGTTCAAAAATAGTAACAAATTTAAATGATTATCTAGGAAAAGAATTAGACATAGATCGCCGTGCAGATGTAAAAAATGAATATTGGTACCGTATTAAATCAGATGATGGGAAAGTTATCGGCTGGTCCAAAGCAGGCGGTTTCGCTGAAAACAACCCTAACAAAACACTAGAAGCAAAATAAAAAATAGCAATCCAATTGCGTAATTGATGTTTCTCTGTTAAAATTAGTACCAGGTCATAAAATATCCAGGAGAAAAAGCATATTTTCATCCTGATGTAGTTTGATATGGAGGAGAACGCATGAACGCAGGAATTTTAGGAGTAGGTAAATACGTACCTGAAAGAATAGTAACAAACTTTGATTTAGAAAAAATAATGGAAACATCTGACGAGTGGATTCGTACTCGAACTGGTATTGAAGAAAGAAGAATTGCTCGCGATGATGAATATACGCACGACTTAGCTTATGAAGCAGCAAAAGTAGCAATCGAGAATGCTGGCCTTACACCGGACGATATTGATTTATTTATCGTTGCGACTGTAACGCAAGAAGCAACATTTCCATCCGTTGCAAATATTATCCAAGACCGTCTAGGAGCAAAAAATGCTGCGGGTATGGACGTGGAAGCAGCTTGTGCTGGTTTTACTTTTGGTGTAGTAACTGCAGCTCAATTTATTAAAACAGGCGCATATAAAAATATCGTCGTTGTTGGTGCGGATAAATTATCTAAAATCACTAACTGGGATGATCGCGCAACTGCTGTATTATTCGGTGATGGAGCGGGTGCCGTTGTTATGGGACCAGTTTCTGATGATCATGGTTTACTTTCATTTGACTTAGGTTCAGATGGTTCTGGTGGAAAATACTTGAACTTAGATGAAAATAAAAAGATTTATATGAATGGACGTGAAGTATTCCGTTTTGCAGTTCGCCAAATGGGTGAAGCTTCTTTACGTGTACTAGAACGTGCCGGTCTTGAAAAAGAAGAATTAGATTTATTAATTCCTCACCAAGCAAACATCCGTATCATGGAAGCTTCTCGTGAACGTTTGAATTTACCTGAAGAAAAACTAATGAAAACAGTTCACAAATACGGAAATACCTCTTCCTCTTCTATCGCACTTGCGCTTGTTGACGCAGTGGAAGAAGGGCGGATTAAAGATAACGATAATGTCTTGCTTGTCGGTTTTGGCGGCGGACTAACTTGGGGCGCCCTAATTATTCGCTGGGGTAAGTAAGCAACAAATTAAAAATGGAAAGTTGCCCTAACGATTATTTTTGTTAGGACAACTTTCCTTTATTTATGTTATAATGAAACAGGCTTTTGGTTTATTTGTTTGTGCACTATTTTTAATTTTAAATAAAGCCTTAACTTTATACTAGCTGCTGTCATTAGACAGAAGTTGTTTTTTATGAATTGCAAAATAAGGAGATGAGTAAATGGATAAGAGAAGAGTAGTTGTTACTGGTATTGGCGCTGTTACACCAATTGGAAACGATGCGGAAACTTCTTGGGAAAACGCAAAAAAAGGTGTTAATGGTGTTGCAGAAATGACAAGACTTAATCCGGATGACTTTCCGGTTAAAATTGCAGCAGAATTAAAAGATTTTGATGTAGAAAAATATCTAGAGAAAAAAGAAGCTCGTAAAATGGACCGTTTCACGCATTACGCAATTGCAAGTGCTGAAATGGCTGTACAAGATTCTGGTTTAGTTATTGATGATTCCAATGCAACTCGCGTAGGCGTTTGGATTGGTTCGGGAATCGGCGGAATGGAAACTTTCGAAACGCAATATGAAATTTTCTTAAACCGCGGACATCGTCGAGTTAGTCCGTTTTTCGTTCCAATGATGATTCCGGATATGGGTTCCGGTCAAGTTTCTATTCGTTTCGGAGCGAAAGGTATTAACTCAACAACCGTTACAGCGTGTGCAACAGCAACAAACTCTATCGGTGACGCATTTAAAGTTATCGAACGTGGAGATGCTGATGCCATGATTACTGGTGGAGCAGAAGCACCGATTACAAAAATGTCACTTGCTGGTTTCACTGCGAACAAAGCTTTATCATTAAATCCAG
Source organism: Listeria cossartiae subsp. cossartiae (assembly GCF_014224155.1). GTDB lineage: Bacteria > Bacillota > Bacilli > Lactobacillales > Listeriaceae > Listeria > Listeria cossartiae. The sequence continues at coordinate 112,480 of NZ_JAASUI010000005.1, forward strand.
ATCCAGAAACTGCATGTCGTCCATTTGACAAAGACCGTGATGGTTTTATCATTGGTGAAGGTGCAGGGATTGTTATTTTAGAAGAATACGAACACGCAAAAGCTCGTGGTGCGAAAATTTATGCAGAAATCGTTGGCTACGGCGCAACAGGTGATGCATACCATATTACTGCGCCAGCTCCAAATGGTGAAGGTGCGGCTCGTGCAATGAAAATGGCCATTGATGATGCAGGACTTACTCCTGACAAAGTGGATTACATTAATGCGCACGGAACAAGTACGCCTTACAATGATGAGTATGAAACACAAGCAATTAAAACAGTCTTCGGGGATCATGCGAAAAAATTAGCAATTAGTTCAACTAAATCAATGACTGGACACACTTTAGGTGCATCCGGTGGTATTGAAGCTATTTTTGCGCTGTTGAGTATCCGTGATAACATTATCGCGCCAACAATTCATTTAGAAAACCAAGATGAAGTTTGTGACTTGGATTACGTTCCAAATGTAGCTCGTGAAACAGAAGTAAATGTAGCACTTTCTAACTCTTTCGGCTTCGGTGGCCATAACGCTACTTTAGTATTCAAAAGAGTAGAAGAATAAGCTTATAATCAAAAGCCTTACCTCAAATAAAGAGGTAAGGCTTTTTTTGAGCAGAAAACTAGCTTTATTTATTAATGTTGTATAAAATTAAATTGCACACAACTTAAAAGGAGGAGAACATGTTGGACACGAACACGCGCATATTAGAAGAACAGCTATGTTTTTCTGTTTACAATGCATCCAAACAATTCACGAAACGGTATCGCGAAGCTTTAGAGCCGTTTCAATTAACCTATCCACAATACATTGCACTGCTTGTTCTATGGGAAGGTGAGGAACAAACGGTATCAGACCTTGGAAAGCGCTTGGCTTTAGATAGTGGAACGTTAACACCTATGCTAAAACGAATGGAGCATTTAGGATATGTTACACGGAGTCGTCATCCGGAAGACGAACGTCGTGTTTATATTCGCCTAACAGAAAAAGCAATAAAAATACAACCAGATGTATTAAAAAGCGTGGACAACTGCCTTCAATTACTCGATTTTGCAGAATTAGACTACACACAATTACTTACCAAAATACAAGCGTTAACAAAACAATTAGGAGGAATAGAAAATGAAAAAATTATATGAAACAACGGTCATTAATACTGGTGGAAGAAGCGGTGAAGTTCATTCGCCAGACAACGTATTTTACTTTGATATCTCTGCGCCAACAGAACTTAGTGGAGATGGTGGCGGTGGAACGAACCCAGAACAACTATTTGCCGCTGGATACGGAGCTTGTTTCAACAGCGCTTTAGAATTAGTTCTTGGAAAAGCAGGAATTGAAGCAAAAAGCACAGTAACAGCAACTGTTAGCTTATATAGCGACCCAGAAGACAATGGCTTTAAAATTGGCGTCTTATTAGAAGGAACTATCGAAGGCCAAGATGAAGAAAAAACAGAAGCACTACTTAAAAAAGCACATGAAGTATGCCCATATTCTAAAGCAACTCGTGGCAACATTGATGTAGAAATTAAAGTAGGTTAATCCTTAAATAGAAAAAGCCGGGTACTTGAGTTAATCCAAGTACCCGGCTTTTTTATCGTTATTTTCTGCGTTTACGGCCAAGCCCAACGCCATTTTCCATTTTCTTCAATGTTTTATTTGCTACACGAGCAGCTTTTTCTGCTCCTACATCTAAAATGGTGTCTAATTCTGCGGATTCAAGATAAGCGTAATATCTTTCTTGAATTGGCTCAAGTTCAGCAACAACTAGCTCAGCCAAATCAGTTTTAAAATCGCCATAACCTTTACCAACATATTTTTCTTCTATACTAGCAATCGTTTCACCAGTAATAACGGAATAGATAGTTAGCAAGTTAGATACACCAGGTTTTTCTTCTTTATTATATTCAATGATGCCGCTAGAATCCGTCACAGCGCTTTTGATTTTTTTTCTAATAGTTGCTGGCGGATCTAGTAAGAAAATCGCATTTTTTAAATTTGCATCCGATTTACTCATTTTTTTCGTTGGATCTTGCAAGGACATCACTCGAGCACCTTGTTTAGGAATAAATACTTCCGGCATCGTAAAGATATCAGCATGTTTTTTATTAAATCGCTCTGCTAAGTCACGAGTTAATTCAATATGTTGTTTTTGGTCTTCGCCAACAGGGACTAAATCTGTTTGATAAAGTAAGATGTCAGCAGCCATTAGAGGTGGGTAGGTTAAAAGTCCAGCGCTAACGCCAGCTTTTCCATCTGATTTATCTTTAAATTGCGTCATACGCTCTAATTCGCCAATATAAACGTTACACTGTAAAATCCATGCTGCCTGCGCGTGTGCTGCTACTTCTGATTGAATAAAAAGAGTCGCTTTTTCTGGATCAAGTCCAACCGCTAAATAAAGCGCTGCAAGGCTTCTTGTTTGCTCGCGAAGTTTTAATCTATCTTGTGGTACCGTAATCGCGTGCTCGTCTACGATACAATAAAAACATTCGTACTCATCTTGGAACTGCCCAAATTGTTTCAACGCCCCAATATAGTTTCCTAAAGTTAGTTGTCCACTAGGTTGTATTCCGGAAAAGATTACTTTTTTCATGTTTATTCCTCCAATTTTTTCACTGATTGCGAAAATAAAAAACCGTCCATCCCAACAAATAAATGTTAGGGACGAACGGTTATCCGCGGTGCCACCCTAAGTACCAAAAAGGCTCTTAGCAATAGAAAATTTCTATTAAAGAAGTAACGGTCTTTAGCCGCTGTTTGCTACTAATCTTTCACAAACAGTCCTTAGAAGTCCATTCGATTTTGCGCTTTATCTGTTTTCACCAACCACAGACTCTCTATTATAAAGCAACAAAATGTACTAATCTTCCTATTAACGCATCAGTTATATTACATTTATTCTAGCAGTTTTCAAATCGGCTTGTCAATTACAAAAACATGCACAGAATACTAGATAGCATAACAAGAAGGGAACTAATCAAAATTCCAGCGTACTGAAGGCCAACTAGCTCAGATAATAGCATATCCGAGAACTCACTCTCTTCTTCTCGTTTAATTTTACGAGAGAGGTTTCGAAAGCCGTTATGGACACGGTCTAAAAAGCCAGTTCTCATAATATAAACGAATAACCCTATTAATAATGTAATAAGCGCTACAAGGAAAGAAACATCCACATAATTGCTTAAACTAACATGCTGGTTTTTGCCGAAAAGCAGAATACCAAAAATAATGGCTTCTTGAATAAGTGTATAAATAGTAATTCGTAAAAACATTTCTTCACCTCTAATTAAAATTCATAATTCACTCTATCACAATTTCCATAGAAAGACTATATGATAGAAGGAAGCTATCATGCGATGTTAGAAATTTGTCCATTTTTGTTCAAAAAAAAGCCTTACTGTCTTTACAGATTGTTAATAAAAAAATGCCTTTATATCAACGTTTTTCGAATTTATTACAAAATTTAATTAAATTTTTGGTATTTTTATCTAGACAACAGCTCAAAAAAAGTATATAAATATAATAATCCTTTAAAAAATTAAAGGGGTTCGATATTTTCTCTTATACAAAAAAGATAACTTCTTCCAGTTAAAACTTAATTGGCAAAGTTCGGCGTAAATTTATCAATTTAAATGGTTATGTTTTCTGAAAACTTAATCAAAAGGTTTAGCAAAGTATACATAATTAATTCGAGTTATTGCAAAATAGAGGATTGTGTAACGCTCTCTGTTCAGAGTTTTCACGCAATTTCAATTTTGCCTTAATATTTTAATAACTTGTATCTTTCATCCTTGTTTTCATTTATCTTGTAAAAATAATTTACAAAGCCAGAAATCTTAGAGTATAATAGGTATCGAAACAATTTTTCAGAAAAATAAAAAAGGGAGGTCTACTTAGTGAAAAAATCTAAATTATTTCTTACACTTGGATTAACACTATTACTAAGCTTAGTCTTGGTAGCATGCGGAGGCGGATCAGATTCCAAATCCGACAAAAAAGGCTCAGATTCAGGAAAAGCTTCAGGAGAGCAAGTTCTTAACTTGACAGAAAGCGCACTAATTCCTTCTGCAGACAGCACAAAAGCGGATGACCAAGTTGGTTTAAACGTTGTAAACCAAACAAACGAAGGTCTATATGCGCTTGACAAAGATGGTATTCCTGCCATTGCCGGTGCTGCTGAAGAGCCAAAAATTAGCGATGACAAAACAGTTTATACTATCAAACTTCGTGAAGACGCAAAATGGTCTAACGGAGATCCTGTAACTGCAAATGACTATGTTTACTCATGGCGTCGTGCAGTTGACCCTAACACTGCTGCAACTTATTCTTACCTATTTGATGCAATCAAAAATGGTACTGATATCGTAGCTGGCAAGAAAAAACCTGAAGAATTAGGAATTAAAGCAGTAGATGATTATACTTTAGAAATTACTTTAGCTAAACCAACTGCTTACATTAACTCATTATTTGCATTCCCGACTTTCTTCCCACTTAACGAAAAATTCGTTACGGAAAAAGGCGAAAAATATGCACAAAATAGTGATAACATGTTATTCAACGGACCTTTCGAGTTGAAAGACTGGACTGGAACAAACAAAAAATGGACTTATGTAAAAAATGATAGCTACTGGGATAAAGATAAAGTTAAGTTGAAACAAATCAACGTACAAGTTGTTCAAGACTCCGGTACTGGACTTAACTTATACAACACTGACAAAGTTGACCGTACAGTATTAAGTGCTGATTATGCGGCTCAAAACAAAAACAATAAAGACTACGTTACAGTGAACGATTCTTCAACATTCTACATTAAATTTAACCAAAAACGTGCTGGCAAAGACACAGTATTTGCTAACAAAAACATCCGTAAAGCTATAGCTCTTGCGATTGACAAACAATCGTACACTGATACAGTTCTTAAAAACGGATCTAAACCTGCAAACAATCTTGTACCAGAAGGTTTCACTTTTGACCCAGGTAACAAAGAGGACTATACAAAAGAGTCTGGTAAACATTTAGAATATGATGTAAAAGAAGCACAAAAAGCATGGAAAGCTGGTTTGAAAGAACTTGGAGTTTCCGAAATTACAGTTGAATTCACTAGTGATGACACTGAAAATGCGAGAAAATCTTCTGAATTCATTCAAGACCAACTACAAAAGAACTTAGACGGTCTTACAGTTAAACTTAAAAACGTACCATTTAAAGTTCGTTTACAAAATGACCAAAACCAAGATTACGACTTCTCAATGAGCGGCTGGGGTCCTGACTATCAAGATCCATCCACTTTCTTGAACCTATTCGTAACTGATGGTGCACAAAACAGAATGAGTTATTCTAACAAAGACTATGACAAGATTTTAAATGATGCTTCTGTAACTTATGCAGCTGACGATCAAAAACGTTGGGATGAAATGGTTAAAGCAGAAAAAATCCTTCTTACGGATGATGTAGCTATTCAACCACTTTATCAACGTTCTACTGCATACCTACAAAAAGACTACATTAAAAACTTGCAAAAAAATCCATTTGGTCCAGATTACACTTACAAAGAAACATACTTGACTAAATAAAATATTAGTCTTTAAGAAATGCTTGACGGAAAGAGAGAGTATATTTCGATATGCTCTCTCCTTTTGCTGATGATTTTCATGTTTTCATGTGTTATAATTTAAAATTAAAGTATCCTTTTCTAGTTATCTAGAAACCTAACATTCGAAAAATGAAGTTTTTTTCCTAACTAATTTGCGCTAATGCAATAAAAGTTTAGAAATGAAGAAAAAGGCTCACTAAACTTGCGGATTTGGTTAGGAATGACTTTTTTTATATATTTATTAAAACTGGGAGGTGTAGAGATAGATGGTTAAATATACGTTAAAAAGAGTATTATATATGCTTATAACGTTATTCATCATTGCTTCGGTTACGTTTGTTCTTATGAAATTCTTACCTGGTACGCCTTACCGTAATCAGGAGAAACTATCTGACGAACAAATTCACATGATGAATGAAAAATACGGACTAAATGATTCAATTCCAGTCCAATACTTTAATTATATGACAGGTTTGGTAAAAGGTGACTTAGGTGTTTCCTTCCAACTTGATAATAGACCAGTGTCTGAGATTTTAGGTGCACTGATTGGTCCATCTGTCCAATTAGCACTCGAGGCAATGGTATTTGGTGTTATATTTGGGATTTTACTTGGGGTAGTGGCGGCCATGTACCAGAATAAGTGGCCGGATTATACGAGTACATTTATAGCAATATTAGGTAAGTCAGTTCCATCTTTCGTATTTGCGACTGTTTTACAATACTGGCTTGGAGCAAAACTTCAAATTTTACCAGTAGCAGGTTGGGGCACGTTTGCAGATACTATTCTGCCAGCATTCGCACTTGCGATGTTCCCGCTAGCGACAGCAGCTCGTTTCATGAGAACAGAATTAATCGATGTATTTGCGTCTGATTATGTTCTACTTGCAAAAGCGAAAGGGAATAGTAGAACGGAAGTAGCAGTTAAACATGCGATTCGTAATGCACTTATTCCTTTAATTACAGTTTTAGGACCATTATCGGTTGCACTGATGACTGGTTCCCTTGTTATTGAAAATATTTACAGTATCCCTGGTATCGGTAGTCAATTCGTTTCTTCTATTCAAATGAACGATTATCCTGTTATCATGGGAACTACATTATTATTTGCTGCTATGCTTGTATTTGTTATCTTGGTAGTAGATATTCTTTACGGATTGATTGATCCACGAATCCGTGTGTCTGGAGGTAGAAAATAATGGCAGAACATAAAATTGCAAAAGAAAGATTCCAGCCAGCACACATTCTAGATGCCGAAGCGGAAAAGATTACGCGTCCAAGTTTGACGTTTATGCAAGACTCTTGGCTTCGTATTCGTAAAAATAAAGCTGCTCTAGTTTCACTTATTGTATTAGCACTTGTTATTATCATGGCAATTGTAGGCCCTTATTTGTCACAAAACTTAGGACCAAAACATGATATTAATAGACAAATTACTGAAAATGCGAGTCTTCCTCCAAAAGTACAAGGTTTTGAAAATATGCCTTTCTGGAATGGACATCAATCCATTGGTGGAGAAGACGTTGATATTTATAAACAAAATAATATTAAAGAGGGTACTTACTACTGGTTAGGTAGTGATACGCTTGGACGTGACCAATTTGCTCGTATTTGGGCTGGTACACGTGTATCTCTTATTATTGCTGTTGTTGCGGCACTATGTGATTTAATCATTGGTGTTACTTACGGCTTGATTTCTGGTTATGTTGGAGGTCGTGTTGATAACTTTATGCAACGTGTGCTAGAAGTTATTGGTGCTATTCCAAACTTAGTTGTCGTTATTTTAATGATGCTAATACTTGATCCAGGGATTATTTCTATCATCATAGCGATTGCGATGACGAGTTGGATAACAATGGCCCGGGTAGTCAGGGGACAAGTTTTAAAACTCAAAAATCAAGAATTCGTTATGGCTTCTACAACTTTAGGGGAATCTACTCCTAAAATTCTTATTAAACATTTAATACCAAATATTTCTGGGATTATTATCATTAACATTATGTTTAGTATTCCTAGTGCGATTTTCTTTGAAGCCTTTTTAAGCTTTATTGGACTTGGTCTTCCAGCGCCAGCAGCGTCTCTTGGTGTCTTGGTAAATGATGGGTATAAAACATTACAAGTATTACCGTATATGATTCTTTATCCATGTATTGTACTTTGTATCATCATGATTGCATTTAACTTAATTGCAGATGGTTTGCGCGATGCCTTTGATCCTAAAATGCGCGATTAAAAGAGAGGTGAGGAAAAATGGAAAAGCTATTAGAAGTTAAAGATTTAAATATTTCATTCCACACATATGCCGGTGAAGTTAAGGCGATTCGTGGAGTTAATTTTGACTTATATAAAGGAGAAACCTTAGCGATTGTTGGCGAATCTGGTTCTGGTAAATCAGTAACGACAAAATCGATAATGCGTTTACTTCCAGAAGGTAACTCAGAAATTAAAAGTGGCCAAATTTTATTTAACGGAATGGATATCGCTAAAGCTCACGAAAAACAAATGCAAAAAATTCGTGGGAAAGATATAGCTATGATTTTCCAAGATCCAATGACATCCTTAAATCCTACGATGACAATTGGTAAACAAATTTCTGAACCACTTATTAAACACCAAAAAATCAGTAAACATGAAGCTCACAAAACAGCGCTTCGTTTACTTCAATTAGTTGGTATTGCCAATGCAGAAGAAAGAATTAAACAATATCCTCACCAATTTTCTGGTGGGATGCGTCAACGGGTTGTTATTGCGATTTCACTTGCTTGTAACCCACAAATTCTTATTGCAGATGAGCCAACAACAGCGCTAGATGTAACTATCCAAGCGCAAATTTTAGATTTAATGAAGGACTTACAGAAAAAAATTGACACATCGATTATCTTTATTACCCATGACCTTGGTGTTGTAGCAAACGTTGCAGACCGTGTTGCCGTTATGTACGGTGGTAAAATTGTTGAAATCGGTACGGTTGATGAAATTTTCTATAATCCGCAACATCCTTATACATGGGGATTAATTAGTTCAATGCCTACTTTGGATACAGATGATGAAGAATTATTTGTTATCCCAGGTACACCACCAGATTTACTTCATCCTCCAAAAGGGGACGCATTTGCTGCACGTAATAAATACGCAATGCAAATTGACCTTGAAGAAGAGCCACCACTATTTAAGGTGTCTGATACGCATTATGCGGCTACATGGTTGCTTCATCCTGATGCACCAGAAGTAACGCCTCCTGATGCTGTATTACGTCGCCAAGAGCAGTTTGCGGAACTTCATCCTGGCATGCAAGCTGTCCATGCGAAAGGGGTAGAAGTAGAATGACTGAACAAAGAGAAAAATTATTAGAGATTCATAATCTAAAACAATACTTCAACAAAGGTACTGCAAGTGAAGTACGCGCGGTTGATGATATTTCTTTTGATATTTATAAAGGTGAAACACTTGGTTTAGTAGGAGAATCTGGTTGTGGTAAATCTACAACTGGACGTACTATTATTCGTTTATATGATGCAACTGGTGGAGAAGTTATTTATAATGGCAAAAATGTGCATGCACGTAAAAGCCGTAAAGAAATGCTTGAATTCCGCCGCAAAATGCAAATGATTTTCCAAGATCCATATGCGTCTTTAAATCCGCGTATGAAAGTTAAAGATATCATTGCAGAAGGTATTCGTATTCACGGCCTTGCTAAGACGCCTGAAGAAACGAATCAACAAGTTTATGAGCTACTTGAAACAGTTGGTCTAAGTAAAGAACATGCTGGTCGTTACCCGCATGAATTCTCCGGTGGTCAACGTCAACGTATCGGTATCGCTCGTGCGCTTGCTGTTCAACCAGAATTTATTATTGCCGATGAGCCTATTTCCGCACTGGATGTATCTATTCAAGCGCAAGTAGTTAACTTATTACGTCAATTACAAAAAGAAAAAAATCTGACTTACCTATTCATTGCCCACGATTTATCAATGGTTAAATACATTAGTGATCGTATCGGCGTAATGTACTTCGGTAAATTAGTAGAGTTAGCGCCTGCCAATGATTTATATCATGCACCGCTACACCCTTATACGGAATCTCTTTTATCCGCGATTCCTTTGCCAGATCCAAATTATGAGCGTACTCGTGTGCGTAAAGCATATGATCCAACTTCTCATAACTATAAAGATGGCGATGAAATTAAAATGCGCGAAATCGCTCCTGGACATTTTGTTTATTGTTCAGAAGAAGAAGAAGTTATGTATAAAGAAAAGCATGCTAAGCTAACTGCTGAAGCCGCTACAAAATAACACTAAAACATCAATCAGAGTAAAATTTGATTGATGTTTTTTTCACAAAATTAAAATTCTCATGAAATTCTCATAAAAAAGCGTTTTTTTTCATGTGATTTTAGTTTAAACAAGTTATAGTAGGGGTATCATATACATAACGGCTTGCTAACAATGGTTTTACATATTTGGAAAGAAAATTTTAAAAAATAGTATATGGAATTTCACAAAATTAGTGTATAATGAAGTGTAAGTTCTTTAATGAATTTTCCAAATAGAGATATTGCTAGAATTTCGTTATATGAATGAAACAATACCCGATAAGGAGTGTGAATGTCTAATGGTAACGTTATACACTTCACCTAGTTGCACATCTTGCCGAAAAGCTCGTGCATGGTTGGAAGAACATGATATCCCTTATAAGGAAAGAAACATTTTTTCTGAGCCACTTAGTTTGGATGAAATTAAAGAAATTCTTCGTATGACTGAGGATGGTACAGATGAAATTATTTCCACTCGTTCAAAAACGTTCCAAAAATTGAACGTGGATTTAGATAGCCTTCCTTTGCAACAACTATTTGAATTAATCCAGAAAAATCCTGGCTTATTAAGACGTCCTATCATTATTGATGAAAAACGTTTGCAAGTTGGGTACAATGAAGATGAAATTCGCCGTTTCTTACCGCGCCGTGTACGTACGTATCAACTACGTGAAGCGCAAAAAATGGTTAACTAAGATTGATAAAAGTGGTTGCCGAGAATTCCATTCAGTTGGATTCTTGGCGCTTTTTTTGTAATTGGAGTAAATGTTCTTGAATTTTTTTCGTTTTTCAGCTAAGATAATAATCCACCTATGAAATTGAAGGAAAAATGGTGGTACTATTTGCTAATATGAGCTACAATGAATTTAACCAATTAAGTTTCACCCTTCATTGTCAATGACTAAGAAGGAAGGGAGAGTGTGACGATGGAAATTGAACGAATTAATGAGGATACAATCAAGTTTTATATCTCTTATCTGGATTTGGAAGAGCGAGGTTTTAACCAAGAAGATGTTTGGTATGATCGCGAGAAAAGTGAAGAACTTTTCTGGGATATGATGGATGAGCTGAAATATGAAGAAGAGTTCTCTCCGGAAGGTCCGCTCTGGATACAAGTCCAAGCCTTAAAACATGGCTTAGAAGTATTCGTAACAAAAGCTACAATTGGTGGAAAAGGCGAAGATGGCTTTGATGTCACGCTGAGCTCCCCAGATGAGCTTGCAGAAGAAAAAATCGAAAAACTACTCGAAGAAAACTTCAATCCAGTGAGAAAAGAATCACTCGGAGAAGATGATACGCTAGAGTTTATTTTAGAGTTCCGTGATTTTGAAGATGCTATTTCACTTTCACGAGCAACAGGACTGGAAAATTTAGTAACTAAGCTATTTTCGTATCAAGGAAAGTATTATTTGAATGTAGAATTTCCTGAGAATAAATATGATGAATCTAACATTGACAATGCCGTTAGTATTTTGCTTGAGTACGGTTTAGAGTCGAATTTAACTGGTTATATGCTTGCAGAGTACGGAAAAGTAATTTTTGATGTTCCTGCATTAAAGCAAATAAGAAAACATTTCTAAAACTTCATTTTGAAGACCCGTTTGTGCTGAAAAATTAGCCAAACGGGTCTTTTTTGCGATTTTAAAAATAAGAAAGGAATTGGGCGCTCGTGCGGCGAATATTAATATTAAAGAGCTAATAGGAGAGTGATTATTATTTTTACCGCCAGAAATAGCACAGGAGAAACTTTTACTATTACTAAGATGAACGTCGAGCGAATTAAGCAAGAAGAAAGGCTGTTTTGTAAGTCATGTGCCAGTCCCGTCATGATTAAAGCTGGGCAAATTAAGATTCCTCATTTTGCTCATGAGAAGACTATGAAGTGCGCATTTGCATCGGAAGGAGAGAGTGAAGCACATTTAGCAGCTAAGCGACAAATCATGGCGTGGCTTTGTTATCAAGGAATATCAGTAGAAGTAGAAAGCTATTTTCCTGAAATTAATCGGCAAGCAGATATATTAGTGGGTGGCAAGACGGTTATTGAATTTCAACGTTCCTCTGTTCCAATTAGCGAGATGGTTCAGCGTACGATGGATTACTTGTCGATTGGTTTAGAAGTGCACTGGGTACTTGGACAGATGCTAAAAAAAGAGAAAGGACGTATTTGTCTTTCTGCGTTTCAGCAAGCCTTTGTTCAGTCTGATTCCAAGTTAGGTTATCATTTTTGGCATTACTCGGCAGAACATGAGATTTGTACATTGTATTATCATTTAACTTTTGAGAAAGGAAATCGCTTTTTTGCAAGTGAGATGCCTTTTTCGATGAAGATACCATTTAAGGATTGGGAGCGGAAGATGGCGCGAATTATAAGTCGACAAGCCTATGTAAAGCGAGATAGAGCATTAGAAAGACAAAAAATTTGTTTTTACTACGCCAAATTTAAAAAACATGGTCAATTTATGCAGAAGTTATATAATGCCGGATATTATTTACACTATTTACCGAAAGAAATCGGGGTGGATTTAGAAGAGCAATTTTTAGTTGTGACGCCGGCTGTAGAATGGCAATTTGATTTATGGGAAAAGTTTTTTAAAGGATTAGAGAAGGGGGATACTTTCAGCGAGCATTGTTTTTTAGAAAGTTTTCAATCAGTTGTAACCCCTATCTTAACCATTTGGCTATCGCCTCAAGAACATTGGAAATTAGGTAAAGCGTACATTTCTTACTTGATTAGTAAGGGAGTTCTATCGGCAATGCCAGAAAATCGTTATCGGGTGCGGCGAATTATGACATTTTCTAATACTCGAGTGGGGTAAATAGAATCATCTGTTTTGCTTTTTTAGTTATTTTGGCTCATAATAAAATCAAAATGATTATGGTTGGGGGTTTTAATATTGAGTAAAACAAATGCATTACCTTTAAGAGAAGAAGTACCAGAAAATCTAACGTGGGATTTAACGACTATCTATCCAAATGATGAAGCTTGGGAACAGGCTTTTGTAGATTTACAAAAAATTACCGAAGAAAGCGAGCAATTTAAAGGTCGATTAGCAGAAAGTAGCCAAACACTTTTTGAAGCACTTCAATTTCGTGATAATACGTATGATTTGATTAGTAATTTATATGTTTACGCTCATTTGAAAATGGACCAAGACACAGCTAATGCGAAATATCAAGGACTATATAGTCGCGCAGGAAGCCTTGTTACCAAACTAATGTCTGCACTATCTTATTACGATCCTGAGATTTTAGCGATGGATGAAAGTACGCTACAACAATTTTTAAATGAAAATAAAGAGTTACAATTATATGCTCATTTATTAGAAGAGTTAAATTTAAGCCGACCTTATATTTTGAGTGAAAAAGAAGAGGCGTTACTTGCGAATGCGGGGGAAGTTCTAGGAAATTCTTCCAATACGTTTAATACATTAAATAATGCGGATATGAAGTTTCCGACGATTAAAGATGAGAATGGTGAGAAAGTCGAAATTACGCATGGTCGTTTTGGCAAGTTGTTAGAAAGTAATGATCCGCGTGTGCGTCGTGATGCGTTTCTTGGCGTTTATTCTGTTTATGAAGGGTTGAAAAATACGCTAGCTTCTACTTTAAATGGCCAAGTAAAAAAATCTAATTTTTATGCTGCTACTCGTGGCTATACTTCGGCTCGTGAGGCTGCTCTTTCGGGAAACCATATTCCTGAAACAGTGTATGATTCATTACTGAAATCGGTGAATACTAATGCTAGCTTGCTTCATCGTTATGTAAAATTACGTAAAGAGTTGCTTGGTTTAGAAGAATTGCATATGTATGATCTATATACGCCGCTTTCGGATGATGTTAATTTGGAATTCACGTATGAGGAAGCGAAAGAGCTTGTGCTTGAAGCATTAAAACCACTTGGAGAAGAGTATCAGGCAATTTTGAAAGAAGCATTTGATGGTCGCTGGATTGATGTGATGGAAAATAAAGGAAAACGTAGTGGGGCTTATTCTTCTGGTTCATATAGTACGAATCCGTATATTTTACTGAATTGGCAAGATAATATTAATAATGTGTATACGCTGGCTCATGAACTTGGACATAGTGTGCATAGTTATTATACTAGAAAAAATCAACCATTTGTTTATGGCGATTATTCGATTTTTTTAGCAGAAGTGGCTTCTACTACGAATGAGAATTTATTGACTGATTATCTGCTTAAAAAATACGATGATCCAAAAGTGCGCGCTTATTTATTGAATCATTATTTGGATGGATTTAAAGGAACGGTATTCCGTCAAACACAATTTGCTGAATTTGAGCATGCGATTCATCAAGCGGACCAAGAAGGTGTCGCTCTGACTGCTGATTATTTAACGGAAACGTATTTTGATATTAATAAGAAATATTACGGGGAAGCGATGGTTTATGATGCTGAAATTGGCTATGAATGGTCTCGTATTCCGCATTTCTATATGAACTATTATGTGTTCCAATATGCGACTGGTTTTTCAGCAGCTTCTGCATTGAGCGCGAAAATCTTAACAGAAGGTCAAACAGCTGTAACGGCTTATATTGACTTTTTGAAAGCTGGAAGTTCTGATTATCCGATTGATGTTTTGAAAAAAGCTGGCGTGGATATGGCAACACCTAAGCCTGTGGATGATGCTTTAAAAGTATTTGAACAACGATTAGATGAATTAGAAAAACTAGTTAAATAATTGTTTGTGAATTTTGCTAAAAAAAGACACGTTAGCGCGAATGGCTACGTGTCTTTTTTTCTTATGTTTAAGTGGTGTCAGTATTCACGAAATGTACAAATAAAATTTGCTATGTGAACTATTGAATTATAAGTGGTTATATGGTATATTATAACCGTGAAATAAATCACAAACAAATACCCCCTTTATTTGATTGTGTGAATTTCTCCTTTTGATTGCGCTGTAAGAAGCCGTGGCATTTAGCTACGGCTTTTTACGTTATTTATGTTACTAACTCAGAATTGAAGGATGATAAATGATGGAATTTAAAGATGAAAACTTATTACGAGAAGTGCTTCTTTTTGCGGGAAGTGTGGATACGAAGATTAACGATATGTCGCTTGAGGTGATTGATTTTGGGAATCTGCGGAACTACACGAAAAATGAAGTGCTGTTAACACTTTATTGGTTGGAAGAAAATGGCTTTTTAACTAGAAATAATAATATTGCGGAAAAACGCTATACGTTAACTTTAAAAGGGGAGCTATTATACGATCGCTATGCTCAAATAGATGAATAGTCATTAGAAAAGTAAATAATTATTAACCATGGATAGGTGTTGCTATTCATGGTTTTTTTGATTGTGAAAAAAGTTTTAACATCATAACGTGGTTGACAATGATAATCATTATCAATTAAAATGATAATTAACGTATCCTTTTACATAGACTTTTACTCCGCAAGTGTTTGTGGGGGTTTTTTATAAATAGTAGTTTTTATTAAAGAAGGGAGATTGAAGGATGAAGAAATTTTTAGTTTTGGCTGCTTTTGTTGCGGTATTTAGTTTTTCGTTTCTTTCGAGTGGATTAACGGCACAGGCTGCACTTAAAGATGGAACCTATTCGGTTGATTATACGGTATTACAAGGGGATAGTGATTCTGTATCTATGGCGAATGACTATTTCGATAAGCCGGCAACGGTAACAGTAAATGGAGGGAAATCTACGGTTAGTTTGCAAGTGAATCATAGTAAATGGATTACTGGCTTATGGGTGGAAGGTAGTGCGGTTAGTGTGACTTCGAAAAACACTTCCAATGATACGCGAAAAGTGTCCTTCCCAGTTTCGACTTTAAGTAGTCCAGTAAGTGCGAAAATCAAAGTAGATATCGATGACGACAGCTTAAATTATCATCATCAATATCAAATCAAGTTACGTTTTGACGAAGGGTCTGCTAAATCTTTAGCTGGGGCTGTGAAATCTTCTGATAATAGTAATACAACAACGACGAACGACTCAAATAATCAAGTAGCAAATCCAAAGTCTAGTGATTCTAGCCAAATGTTTTTATATGTCATTATTTTTGTTGCAGCGGGAGCTGGGTTAGTTTTACTTAAAAGACGGGCGATTTTTAAATAAAGGGGGATTATAATGAAGAAATTATGGAAAAAAGGTTTAGTCGCTTTTTTAGCTTTGACACTTATTTTTCAGTTGATACCGGGGTTTGCGAATGCGGCTGATTCTCGTCTAAAAGATGGCGGGGAATACCAGGTTCAAGTGAATTTTTATAAAGATAATACTGGGAAGACTACGAAACAGGCTTCTGAGGCAGATAAATATATTGACCATACGGCAACGATTAAAGTGGAAAATGGTCAACCATATATGTACTTAACGATTACAAATAGTAGCTGGTGGCAAACAATGGCGGTTTCAAAAGATGGAACTCGTCCTGAAAAGCCAGCACAAGCGGAAGTTTACCAAGCTGGTTATCAAGATGTGCAAACTGTTAGTACGGATGCAGCGAAAGATACGCGTGTAGAGAAATTCAAGCTAAGTTCTTTAGATGATGTTATTTTTTCTTATATGCATATTAAAGTGGATGCGATTAGTTATGATCACTGGTATCAAGTCGATTTAACAATAGATCCAAGTACTTTCAAAGTGATTTCAGAGCCAGCAGTTACAACGCCAGTAACGCTTTCTGATGGGATTTATACGATTCCGTTTGTAGCGAAAAAGGCTAATGATGATAGTAATTCAAGTATGCAAAATTACTTTAATAATCCTGCTTGGTTGAAAGTGAAGAATGGGAAGAAGATGGTTGCGATGACCGTCAATGATAATAAAACTGTAACAGCTTTAAAAACAACTCTAGCTGGAGCTTTGCAAGATGTAAAAGTTGTTTCGGAAGATAAAGATGCTAATACGCGAATTGTGGAATTTGAAGTGGAGGACTTAAATCAACCACTTGCAGCTCATGTGAATTATGAAGCGCCGTTCAATGGTTCGGTTTATAAAGGACAAGCGGACTTCCGTTATGTTTTTGACACTTCGAAAGCGGTTGTGGCAAGTTCATATCCGGGTAGCGATGAAACGCCTCCTGTAGTGGATCCTGGCGAAACGAATCCGCCTGTAACAAAACCAGATCCAGGTACAACGAATCCACCTGTGACAACACCGCCTACAACACCAAGTAAACCGGTAGTAGTTGATCCTAAAAATCTATTAAACAATCATACGTACTCGATTGATTTTGATGTATTTAAAGATGGAACAACGGAAACTTCGATGATGGAAAGCTATGTGATGAAACCGGCTTTGATTAAAGTAGAAAATAACCAACCGTATGTTTATTTAACGTTAACAAACAGTAGTTGGATTAAAACGTTCCAATATAAACAAAATGGTGTTTGGAAAGATATGGAAGTTGTTTCTGGAGATATCAATAAAAATACGCGAACAGTGAAATATCCTGTGAAAGATGGCATGGCTAATACGGATGTGAAAACGCACGTATTAATTGAAGATATGCCAGGATTCGCTTACGATCATGAATATACTGTTCAAGTAAAACTGAATGCAGCGACTATTAAAGACATTACCGGGAAAGAGGTAACATTAAAAGAGCCTGTCAAAAATGATCTTTTAGGTACAGGTAATGTAGTGAACAATAATAATGCTGGACCAAAGTTAGCAAAACCAGATTTTGATGATACAAATTCTGTTCAAAAAACAGCAAATAAAGCAGAGAAAAATGCAAAAACAAGTGATTCATCCAGTATGGCTTGGTATGTGACATTATTTGGGGCATCTTTCCTTTATTTAGCTTATCGATTAAAACGTAAAAGATTGAGTTAATAAAACGATAAAAGCGAGTTAGGTTGGGGGATTCCTTTGCTTAACTCGCTTTACCGATTTTATTTTATAAATGGGGGAATTGGTGATGAGGAAAATAGCGGCCATATCTTTGGTATTATTACTTTTTTTAGTTGGTTGCGGGAATGAACAGGTGGCGGGGAAGGCTGAGCAAACATCGGAGAAGGAGCCTAAGATTGTGGCAACGACGGTAGCGATTACTGAAATTATGGATAAACTCGATTTGCCGCTAGTTGGCATTCCGACTAGTTCGAAAAAACTTCCGGAACGATACGCAGATGTGAAGGAAACTGGGTCGCCTATGGGGCCTGATTTGGAAGTTATTCGGATGTTAAAGCCAGACATGGTCCTTTCGACAAAAACGCTAGAAGCGGACTTAAAGGCTGGTTTTGAGGGTGCTAGTTTGAAAGCAGACTTTTTGGACTTTACGAGTATTGCTTCGATGCAAGCTGAAATTACCAAACTTGGCGCAGAATTTGACCGGAAAGATGAAGCGACTAAATTGAATGCTAGTTTAACGAGTGAGATAGATAAGGTGAAATCGAATGTCGCTAAAAAGAAAAAGCCGACTGTTTTAATATTGATGGGCGTTCCCGGAAGCTATCTGGTTGTAACGGAGCATGCTTACATCGGTGATTTAGTAAAACTTGCTGGTGGGGAAAATGTGATTACGAATCAAAAAGTGGAATATTTGGCTTCTAACACAGAATACCTACAAAATGCGAACCCAGATATTATTTTGCGAGCAGCACATGGGATGCCTGCCGAAGTAGTTAAAATGTTTGATGAAGAGTTTAAAACAAATGATATTTGGAAACATTTTGATGCGGTGAAAAATAACCGGGTGTATGACTTGGATGAGAATTTATTTGGTATGACAGCAAGCTTGAATGCGCCAGATGCACTACGCGAAATGGAAAAGATGCTTTATGACAATTAAGCAAAAAAGTTCTTTTGGTGCAGTGGTTGTTTTGTTGGTTGGGACGATTTTGTGGGCGGTGCAGGCGGGGAGTTTGTCGATGTCGATTCCAGCGTTTTTAAAGGGTGTTTTTAGCGGCGGGAATGACATGGTGGATGTTGTGATTGATTTGCGCTTTCCGCGGATTATTATTGCTTTGCTGGCTGGTGCGGCGCTTTCGGTTTCGGGTTTGTTGTTGCAAGCTGTGATGCGGAATCCGCTTGCTGATGCTGGGGTGATTGGGATTTCAGCGGGAGCAAAATTTTTTAGCTTTGTAATTATTTTATTTTTGCCGGAATTGTATTTTTGGTTGCCACTTTTTTCGTTTATTGGTGGGGCGCTTGCGTGTTTTTTAGTCTTTTTGTTTAGTTATCGTTCGGACTTTAATCCGCTCCGTTTTATTATTATTGGGATTGCGATCAATGCGGTTTTTACGGGGTTAAGTGATGCGTTATCTTCGCAAGTGGCGCTTGTTTCTAGCCAATCTGCGAGTAGTGCGGCGAGTCTTGCGATGAAAAAATGGTCTGATGTGGAAACGTTGTTAATCTATGTGATGATTGGTCTAATTTGCGCGCTGTTACTTGCTAAATGGTGTAATGTGTTAGGGCTTGAAAATAAGATGGCGAGAGGATTTGGGGTGCCGGTGAATAAAACGCGAATTTGGTTGGCGTTAATTGCGGTACTTCTTGCTTCAATTACTACGGCGGTTGTTGGGGTTATCGCTTTTGTTGGCTTGCTTGTGCCACATATTGCGCGGAAACTAGTAGGCGGGAATTATCAAATACTCGTGCCATTCTCGATTTTATTTGGCGCGCTTTTACTACTTTTTGCGGATACGCTAGGCAGAACTTTATTTCAACAAATGGAGATTCCGGCCTCCGTGATTATGCTTATTATCGGTGGTCCATTCTTAATCTTTTTAATGCGAAAGGGTGATTTTTATGGAAGTAAGGGACGTTAATTTTAGTTATAATGGAACAAATCCAATCTTGAAAAATGTCTCATTTACTATCCAGAAAAATAAAATCAATACGATTGTTGGGCCGAACGGTAGTGGGAAATCTACTTTGTTAGAAATTTTGGCTAGACTTCTTTCGCCTAGTTCTGGGGATGTTTTACTAGAAGGAAAATCGATTTTTGAATGGAAAGCGAAAGAATTTGCGCAAAATGTGGCGATTGTTCATCAAAATAATGTACTTCCGAGTGAACTAACGGTGAAGGAATTGCTGTATTTTGGGCGACTTCCTTATAAAAATTGGCGAATGACACGGACGAAAGCGGATGATTCTGCGGTTGAGCGAGCTTTGGAACAAACAGAGCTAACTGAAAAAGCGGAGCAATTTGTCGATAGTCTTTCTGGTGGGGAACGGCAACGAGTTTTTATTGCGACAGCTTTAGTTCAAGATACGCCGATTTTGCTTTTAGATGAGCCGACGACGTTTCTGGATATGTATTTTCAATTAGAAATTTTAGAGTTGGTGAAACGCTTGAATCAAGAAGAAAATTTGACGATTGTGATGATTTTGCATGATTTAAATCAGGCGCTAGCTTATAGTGATCAATTGATTGTGATGAAAAACGGGGAAGTTGTGGCAAAAGGGGAACCGGGGAAATTGCTAACTACGGAGCTGATTGCAGATACTTACGGCGTGGTTGCTGAGGTTTTAAATGATGCGAAAACCGGGAAATACATTGTTCCTCAAAGGCGAAGGGAGTTTTAAAATGTGAAAATCAAATCGTTTTTGGGGAAGAGTTTAACGTTGGTTATTTTAGCGGTATTTCTTTTTTCTGGATGGAAAATTGGGATGGAGCTGTATGAAAATTATCATAACCGAAACATTTTGGATGATGCGAAAGCTGCCTATACGAAAGATGTGACTACGACGAATGTGAATGGTGAAGTGCGCGATGAGCTTAAGGCGTTGCAAAAGTTAAATAAAGATATGGTCGGTTGGTTAACGATTGCGGATACGGAAGTGGATTATCCGATTTTACAAAGTACCGACAATGATTATTATTTGCACCATAATTACAAAAATGAAAAAGCAAGAGCTGGCAGTATTTTTAAAGATTATCGCAATACGAATGAGTTTTTGGATAAAAATACGATTATTTATGGGCATAATATGAAAGATGGCTCGATGTTTGCGGATTTACGGAAGTACTTGGATAAGGATTTTTTCGAGGCACATCCGACTTTTTCTTATGAATCAGGGCTGGCAAATTATGAAGTAGAAATTTTTGCTGTGTATGAAACGACGACGGATTTTTATTATATTGAAACGGACTTTCCGGAAACGAATGATTTTAATGATTATTTACAAAAAGTGAAACAACAATCTATGTATAAATCGAATGTAGAAGTAAGCGGAAAAGATCGTATTATCACGCTTTCGACTTGCGATACGGAGAAAGATTATGAAAAAGGACGCATGGTTATTCAAGGGAAACTAGTAGCAAAATGAGGAAGCACCAAAAGACACAGCTGCTTTTGGGCTTTTTTTCTTGTTGGAAAGGGTGCGAACGATGAAATTATATGAACTAACCGATAATTATTTGCGGTTGCAAGAACTTTTAGAAGAAAATAAAACGGAGGCTGTGAATGACACATTAGATGCCATCACGGACGGTTTTCATGATAAAGCAGAAAATATTGCCAAAATTATTAAGTCTTTAGCGGCAGATGCGGAAATGGCGGGAAACGAAGCAAAACGGCTTTTAAAGCGTAAACAAGCGTTAGAAAATAATGCCCAACAGTTGAAAAATTATTTACAATCCGAAATGGAACGAATGGATATTAGAAAGATAAATAGTACACTTTTTACAATTCAAATTCAGAAAAATCCGGCGAGCGTGGAAATAATGGAAGAAGCCTTATTAAAACCATTCTTTTTACTACAAGAACCTAAAATCGATAAAAAACGAATTGCTGAATTACTAAAATCTGGCGAAGAAGTGAAAGGTGCTAGGTTAGTCGCGAGTGAATCGATTCGAATAAGATAAATGAAAACAGTCAAAGTTGTTATCTATTTTAACAACTTTGGCTGTTTTTGTTATTTTTAGTATTAAATAAGTAGTAAAAGGTAAAATATTTCACACTTTCGTAACAATCGCGCTTGATTTATGTATCGAAAGAACATTTTTAGGTCTCCTCCTATGAAATAATTAGTTTTAAGTAAGAGAATGAGGGTCATTTAAAATAGTAATTTATGCTTCACTCGTTATTTCACTTCTACCGTTTTTTATAGAAGCGGAAGAAAGAGGAGGAGGTAAAGCGCGCATAAGAAATAATGTTTAAGAAGGTTACATAGAAAATAACTAGAAATGATGAGACTTCGAAACCTTCACAAGAAGCAGCGAAATAGAACAATGAAAGCGAGCTTAGCAAGGAACATTTGAAGAGCGGATAAGCCTTCAAGTCAGCGAGCAACTAGACCCATCAACTCTTTCACCAAAACAGCAAGCGACAAGTGTAAATTGGTGTCGCTATAGACAACAGTAGTGCATCCGTAAAAAAACTACCTATTAGAATTAAACAACAAACAGATTATCCTCTTAGAATTGCTAACCGGACTATACGGTCAAAAAATTCACTGCCAAGCACAAAAGATGAACATTTAATAATAATCTAGCCTTTTTTCATTATCTAGGTTAGCGCTTTATTAAAAGATATCAATTGGACTTACCATAGGAGGATAAATCGTAGTGAAAAATTTTAGACATTGGCGAAAACTAGTTATTGCAACCATCATCGGGCTACTAGTTTTTCAGAACGTTTCACCAGTTTTAGCAACGATAAAAGATGATACAACAGGAACTCCAACATTGAAAATTATAAAAGAAGACACGGACACGAAAGAAAAAATCAATGGCTCTATTTTTGAAGTGAAAGATAAAGCTAGTGGAGAGACGAAAGAGCTTTCTATCAAGGAAAACGGCACTGGGACACTAGATTCCCTTTCGGCTGGGGAATACATTGTAAAAGAGAAGTCAGCTGCGACTGGTTATGCTTTGGATGAGAAAGCGTATAACGTGACCCTTTCTGATAAAGAAGAGATCGTAACGTCGACTTCCACAAAAGAAAAAGTAGGAACTGCGGCGCCAAAAACAACGCAACGTGCGAACGTAAAAGCAGTAATTACAGATAATATTTTCACTAAAGTAACGTTGAAAGATGGAAATGGCGACGAAATCAATACTTCTGACCGAATTCAAAATGGTAGTGGTGTTGTGCTTAATATGAACTTTGCGTTTTCAGGGAAAAATTATAAAGCTGGGGATACATTTACAACCGTATTACCAGATGCGTTCAACTTTGGGACTAAAAATTTAAGCGGAAATTTCTTGCCGTCTACAGAAGCAGAATGGACACTAGATGTGACAACGCGTGAACTTACGATTAAGTTCCTAAAAGATGGCGTTCAAGAAGGCGACTATAACGTTAATATTAGTACGGCTTTCAAAGTATTTACATCAACAGAAGAAACGATTCAAGAAGTTGTTTTCAAAACAGCTGGTAAAGATACTGTTTATCAAATTGAAGTAGTTCCAGTGGTAAACTATCCAACTACTGTATCCATCACAGCGAATCCAGGGGTAGTGAATCCAACTAAGGGACAAGTGGATGCGAAATTCAACTTAACAAAAGAAAAAGATGCTAAAGGGGAACTGAAACTTACTGATTATACTTCAGGTGGAACGACCACGATTGATCGAGATAGCATCAAAGTGTACGCAAGTGATGTTAGTGCTGGGGGAACATTTATTGGTACGAAACAATTACTAGTAGAAGGCACAGATTATACGCTAACTTATTCCGCAACTTCTCTAACGGTTACATTAAACGGTGGGCTTGCTGGGAAAGGCTACCAAGTAACCTATGACCGCACAATCAATAAACCGAGTGATTCACTTTCTTACATGTCTACACAAGCTTACACAGTAGGCGATGCAGGTACATTATCAAGCAACTCCGCTTATGTTTACCTGACAATGACAAATTACAAGCATCTCGAGAAAAAAGCTACTTACAACGGCTCAACACAAAGTATTGATTGGAAAATTAATTTTAACTTTGATCAAGACGAAATATCTCCTTCAACAGTGCTTACTGATGTTTTAGCAGATAACGATGTCGCTTATGTAGCAGATTCACTTAAAATTAAACGAGTAACTTTTCACGCAACTAATGGGTCGCCAATCGTCGGAAGTGATGCTTCAAGTGATTGGACAACCTCAGCAATCTCGGCAAATGGGAATTTTGATTTAACGTATAAAAACACTAATACCAACGCATATGAAATCACTTATTCAACGAAAATCACCGACTTTAGTGATCGTAAAATTAAAAATGAAATTACAGATGAAAATGGTGTTTCCGCTGACGCAACGATCGCGATTCAACCAGATTTACTGAAAAAAGAAGCTGGAACAATTGACTATTTTAATAACACGATGACATGGAAAATCACTGCCAACTCTGACCGAATTAAAATGGGAAACCTGAATATCACGGATGAATTTTCTACTGGGGTAAAAAGCCTTAAGAGCTATACCGTTCGTGCTTATACAGATAATACCAATAGCGTATTATTAACAGAAGGTAAAGATTATACGATGAATAAAGATGTAACACCAGCTGGTTTTTATTTACAACTTATCGGCGATTATGCTTCCACAGATAAAAAAATTGTCGTTGATTTTGTCACAGATATTGACCTTTCTGATGTAACAAAAACGATTGATAATAAAGCATCCATTTCTTATTACGATGGCGGGATTATCAAGTATGTTGATGAAGTAACTGCTTCAATGGCACCTGATCCAGGCATGATGACAAATGGTGGTAAGTACGGATCATACAACTCTACTACTGGGAATATCGATTGGATTGTATCTGTAAATGCTATGGCGAAAAACTATGACAACTTGATTTTTGACGACGCTATTCCAACTGGCTTAACATACGTAGAAGGTTCACTACAATATCGTAATGTGGCTTCTACAAGTGAGATGATGAATCTATATATCCCGCTTAACTCTGTTGGAACAGTAGCCAAAACAGGTGATAAAAACTATCCAACAAAAGTCGATACCACTGGGAATAAATTACATTTAGAATTTGCTAACTTGGAGAATTCACGCGTATTTATTAAATACAGTACCAAACCAAACGAAAACTGGTATTTCTACTCCTACGTACAAAACACTGCGAAAGTGAGCGATAATGGAGTAGGCGAAAAATCATATAGTTACCAAGCTTACGCAAGCAAACTTTTTAATGCAATGACAAAAACAGCTACGATCGATCCATCTTTTGATAATAAAGTTAACTGGGTTGTTACACTTAACAACATTTCACCAGATCGTCCTATTAATAACCCAACAATTACAGATACAATGAAAACAGGAACAACTGGAGCACAAGTAGTAAAAAGTAGCTTTAAAGTAATGAATGAAACGACAGGCGAAGATATTGACTCAAAATATTATGATATCACTTATACCGACAATAATTTCACTATCCAATTCAAAGACTATAAAGCAACTGCACCAATTAAAGTAACCTATAGTACAATCAGCTTGATGTCGGGACTTGTTAGTAACACAGCAACAACTTCTTCTCCTGACTACGGTAATTTACCAATGACCTATAAATCAAGAACAACAAGCATATCTCCAGCCTTCACTATTGGTAGTGGTAGCGGGACGGCGACAATTGGTTCCCTTGAAATTACTAAAGTTGATAAAAAGGATAATTCGAAAAAACTAACAGGAGCCAAATTCCAGCTTTATACGCTTGAAGGGGATAAGGCTGGACAAGAAGCAACAACCGATTCAGACGGGAAAATCGTCATGGACGGGCTTCAATCCGGAAAATATAAACTCGTTGAAACAGCAGCACCAACTGGTTATACGATTAGTGATGAATACAAAGATGGTAAAGAAATTACAGTTGTCGCTGATGTAGCTACTAGCGTTACAATTGAAAACACTGAGCAAACTGGTAGCGCAGTTCTTTTAAAAGAAGATAGTGTAACAAAAGATGCTATTGCAGGAGCAGAATTCGAATTGCAAAATGCAGACGGTACAAAAGTTGCTGATAACTTAGTATCTAATGCCGATGGTAAAATCGAAGTAACAGACTTAGCGCCAGGAGACTACCAATTTGTCGAAACAAAAGCGCCAACTGGCTATGTTCTTGATGCAACACCGGCGAAATTTAAGGTTGAATTTAACCAAGCAACTGCTGTGAATGTTACAAAAGAAAACACAGCGAAAACTGGTAGTGTGGTTCTTACTAAGCTAGATAGTAAATCAAGAAGTAATTTAGCTGGGGCAGAGTTTGAACTACAAACAAAACTGGGGGTAAGTTTGAAAGACAAAGTAGTGACAGAAGCAAATGGGCAACTGCAAATTGATAACTTAGCACCAGGAGATTATCAATTAGTCGAAACGAAAGCTCCAACAGGTTATGATTTAGATGCTACACCAGTTGAATTCACCATTGAGTTCAACCAAAAAGCACCAATTCAAGTAACAAAAACAAACACGATGTCTACTGGTTCTGTTGTACTAACGAAAACAGATGGTGAGACAAAAGCAGCTCTTGCAAATGCAACATTCAAATTAGTAGATGAAAATAATAATATTACAGAAAACCTAACTACAGATGCATCTGGGAAACTGGAAATAACTGATTTAGTACCTGGTGATTATCAATTGATTGAAACAAAAGCACCAGCAGGCTATGAATTAGATACAGTTCCTGTTGATGTGAAAATCACTTTTGATCAAAAAGATACGTTGCAAGTTACGAAAACGAACTTAAAAACAGTAGTGAGCGGCAAAGTAATCGCAGAATTTGTCGATACAAAAGGCAATGTATTAGCAGAGAAAGAAATTCACACTGGCATCGTTGGCGAAAAATATGCAACAAAAGCAAAAGATATCAAAGGTTACAAACTAACAAAACAACCTACGAACCAAGCGGGCGTATTCAAAGAGACAGAACAAAAAGTAACTTTCGTATACGAGAAAAACAAAACGCCAATCGTCGTAAACCCGGATAAACCAGTCACACCTGTCAAACCAACTAAACCGGTTGAACCGACGAAGAAACCAACCGTAACACCAAATCTTCCTTCAACAGGAGATGAGTCGCCATACGGAATAATCTTTACTGGATTATTCGCTAGCATCATCGGGCTATTCTTATTAAGAAAATCTAAAAAAGTAAATGATTAAAAAAAGACGCTATCCTCCCAAAAAGGATAGCGTTTTTTGCCTTCAAAAAGTCACTTTTCCCCTGGCCTCATTAATTGTTCACTAAAAAGTCATAAAAAAGGCCGAAATCACTTTTTTTGGCTCTTTAAAGTCCTGATTTCTTTGCCTGTATTTGATACAATTCAAAAAGTCACAGGTCTTATTCAACAGACTATACTTGCAAAAGAGGAGGACATCGAAGCAATGAGGAAATTTATACTAGGTAAGAAAATGATAATTGCAGTAGTTATTGGATTACTCGTTTTCCAAAATGTTTCACCAGTATTAGCAGCATTGACAGACGTTAAAGAAGAGAAGGCGTCCTTGAAAATCGTCAAAGAAGATAAAGACTCGAAAGAAAAAATAAATGGCTCTATTTTTGAAATAAAGAATGTGCAAACGGGAGAAGTGAAGGAGCTTTCTATTCAAGATAATGGAACAATAGTAGATACATCGCTTACTAAAGGCGAATATCTAGTGAAAGAAACAAAGTCACCACAAGGTTATTTAAAAGACGAGAACACATATAATATCGTTTTGAAAGATAAGGAAGAATTAGTGACTTCTGTTTCATCCAAAAATACCTCGCTGAAAAAAGCCAATTTAAAAGCCAATATTTCCGATAATATTTTTGCGAAAGTAGAACTTCAAGATGTAAATGGAAATAAAATCACCCCGAATGAACGAGTGGCAAATGGTAGTGGTGTTGTTTTAAATATGAATTTTTCTTTCACAGGGAAGAATTATAAAGCGGGAGATACATTTACAACGATTTTACCAGATGCATTTAATTTTGGTTCTACGGATTTAAGTGGGAACTTTTTACCTTCCACAGAAGCAGAATGGTCTTTTGATGCAAATTCAAGAGAATTAACGGTTAAAATTTTAAAAGATGGTGTGCAAGAAGGTAATTTTGATGTGAGTATAACGACTGCGTTCAGGTCATTTACTGAGACAGACAAAACGAACCAAAAAGTTGTTTTTAATACTGCGGGCGGAGATACTGTTTATGAATACGAGTTTATTCCTTCAGTAGATTATCCAACAACTGTGGATGTAACATTAAGTCCAGGTAGTATCAACCCGGAAAAAGTATTTGTTACGGCTAAACTCAACTTAACAAAAGAAGCAAATGTAGTAGGAGAACTACGATTAACAGATTTCACCTATAGTGGTTCAACAAAAATCGATAAGAGCACTTTACAAGTTTACGCAAGTGATGTTAGCGCCAAAGGAACATTTTTAGGCAGTAAGCAGTTGTTACAAGAAGGCACAGATTACACCGTAGAAGCTACTGATACTGAGCTAAAAATTAAGCTAACTAATGGCTTAGATGGTAAAGGATATGAAGTAAGCTATACGCGTTTAATTGATAAAACGACCAATGCGCTAGTTTCCATCGTTACTAGAGCTCAAACAGTTGGAGATGCTGAAGTATTGTCGGTGCGTCAGGCGACTGCGGAAGCAAAAATGATTAATTACAAGCATTTAGAGAAAAAGGCCATCTATAATTCTAGAACGCAAACAATTGATTGGGTGATTAATTTCAACTATGATCGAGTAGAATTAACACCAAGCACAGTTTTAAAAAATATTATAGAGGATAATGGTGTGAGTTATGTGCCGAACTCGCTTCAAATGAAAGAAGTGACTTTCTCACCAACTACTGGTACTGCGATTGTTGGCACTGAAGATGTATCAAATAATTGGACGACATCCACGATTTCAGCGAACGGTAGATTTGAAACAAGGTATAAAAATACGGACAAAAAAGCATACCAAATTACGTATTCTACTAAAGTAACTGATTTTAGTGTTCGTGATATTGTGGGCGAAGTGATAGATAAAACAGGTGTTACCGCCACAGCAAAATTATCTTTTGAGCCAAATATAGTTCAAAAAGAAAGTGGAACAGTAGATTACTTTAATAATTTAATGTCATGGGAAATCACGGCGAACACAGATAGAATTGAAATGAATGATATGACAATTATTGATGAATTTTCTACGGGTGTGAAAAGTTTAGATAATCATGATGTTTATGCCTATTCGAGTGAAACAGACTTTGTGAAATTGGTAAAAGATGTAGATTATACAATTACAGAAACACCAGCAGGCTTTAAAATTAAACTTATCGGCAATTATGCGACAACTGATAAAGAAATCGTCGTAAAACTTGTAACGAATATTGACCCAGCAAATGATGCGCAAAAACTTGAAAATAAAGCGTATATTTCTTACTATGATGGCTATATAACCCATTACTCCGATACAAAAAAAGCTTCCTTAGAAATAGATAGTAAGATTTCGGATAATGGGGCGAAATTTGGTGAGTGGGATAGTGAAACAGGAACTACTAACTGGATTGTCTCCTTGAATTCTAGGGCAACAAACTTTGATAACCTCATTTTTGATGATGAGATGCCAGAAGGGACTTCATACGTGGAAGGCTCTTTAGAATTTCGACAAGTTAGTGGTCCAAATGAATTAATTAACTTAAGAGAACCACTTGCTTCTACAGGGAAACTAGTAAAAGAAGGCGATAAAAATTACCCAACAAAGATAGAAACAACTGACAAGAAAATCCATTTAGAATTTGGAAATCTGGGTAAATCACAAGTATTTGTTAAGTATAAAACGACAACAGATAATAAGTGGTATTTTTATAAAACAGTAACGAATGTAGCGAAAGTTTCTGATAACGGTGAAAATCCAAAAGAGTATTCCACAGAAGCATCTATTTTCGAAATCCACTCACCAATTTCAAAAACAGGAAATGTGGATATGCTCTACAATAATAAGATAAATTGGGAAATCCAACTTACTGAAATTACGGAGGAGCGCGTAGTTACCAATCCAGTTGTGACGGATACATTAAACAATGGGGTAACCGGCGCACAAATGGTGAAAAATAGTTTTAAGGTCATTGATACAAAGACAGGGAAATTGATTGACGCTAAGTATTACGATATTACTTTTAACGAGAATAGTTTCACGGTCCAATTCAAAAATTATACAGCTACAGCACCAATTAAGATAACGTATGACACAATTAGCTTATTATCAGGTCCAGTTGCGAATACGGTTAGAGTAGATGCAAATGATTACGGGGATCTTTCGGACCCAAATAAAATTGCAACCAATACGGTTACGCCCAATTTTACAATGGGTAGCGGTAGTGGAATCGCAACAATTGGTTCGCTTGAAATTACCAAGGTTGATAAAGCCGAGCCAACTAAAAAACTAGCAGGAGCAAAATTTCAGCTTTATACGCTAGATGGCGAAAAATCTGGACAAGAAGCTACTACAAATGCGGACGGCAAAATTATTTTTGATAATATTCAATCTGGAAAATATAAGCTAATAGAAACCGAAGCGCCAACTGGTTATACAATTAGCGATGAACTAAAAGAAGGCAAAGAAGTCACTGTAAATGCAGACGGCTCAGTTAGCCGATATACTATCGAAAATTCAGCTGAAACAGGTAGTGTTATTTTGACGAAAGAAGATAGTGTAACAAAAGCCTTATTAGCAGGAGCCGAGTTCGAGTTACAAAAAGCAGATGGCACAAAAATCCAGGATGGCTTAACTACTAATGAGAATGGCGAATTAAGCCTCACTGAACTTGTGCCGGGAGATTACCAATTTGTGGAAACAAAAGCACCAACAGATTATGAATTAGACAGAACACCAGTGGAATTCAGCATCGCATTTAAGCAACAAACTCCTATCCAAGTAACGAAAACTAACAAGAAAAAATCCGGGACAGTGAAAGCAGTATTTGTTGATACGGAAGGAAATACTTTGGCGGAAACAGAAAGCTACACTGGTGATGTGGGAGAAACTTATACAGCGAGTGCCCGCAGTATTACTGGATACACACTGAAGGAAGAACCAACAAATAAAACCGGCGTATACAAAGAAGAGGCACAAGAAGTCATCTTCGTATACGAGAAAAACCAAGAACAACCTGTAAGTCCAGAAACACCAAGTAACCCAGAAATACCGAGCAACCCAGGAGTACCAAGGGATCCAGAAATACCACTTAACCCAGCATTACCTAACAACGCAACAAAACCAGAAACACAATTAGTACTAAAGGAACCATTCACTATTTTAAAACCAGCAAAAAATAAACAATCACAAAAGCTAGCGTCAACAGGGGATGAGTTCCCGTATGATATGATGTTTTCAGGATTCCTCATTAGCACAATCGGATTCCTCTTATTAAGAAAAAGAAAATAACTAAAAAACAGCTACCCTAAATTTTTAGGATAGCTGTTTTTTTAAATCCAAATGTCTTCTTCTCTTTTTGCGCATAGCATTTGAATTCCACGCACAATATTATAAATAAATAGACCAACTACTGCGATGAGCGTAAAGATAAATAAGCTGCCAGTTAGGAAAAAGCTCATACCAGTAAAAATGCCGCCATTTAACAAAGCTGTAACGAACAAACTAGAGAAGCTTAAAAAACCAGCGATAGTAGGAATAATATGAGTTAGCAGAGCCACTTTAGCATGATGTGAAACTTCTTCTGATTTTGCAAAAATCCAAATCAAAACTGGAACAATAATTGGTGCAAACAAAATGCTAAAATAACTTAAAGCATTTAAAACCCGATGATCATTCATAATTAACACACCTTTCTATGATGTCTTTATTATAGCAAGGAGTAAGGGGAGAGACCCTCGATTCAAGTGACAAAGCAAGAAAGCAATATAACAATTATGTAAGCTTATACTTTTTGATTTTTGGCATGAATGATATGAAGGAGTTGTTCCGACAGATATTGCGGGGAATGGGAAAAATTCTCTTCTGCCCAAAAAACAATCATACCAAAAATCGCGTGTGCTTGGTAAGTGGCGAGTAACAACGCATCAGCACTCGAGCTATCTGAAAAACTAGCAACATCTGCTAATATAAGTTCGCGAATAACATCGCACACCTGATTTTGAAAACTTGGTCGAATGGTCGATTTGATAACTTGTTTATAGAAGGACTGATGCGCATATACATGGTCAAATATTTTTATCATGGACGGTGTAAGTGCTTGAATGGAAAAATGAGCTGTATGCAAATAAGGATCTTGATAAGCATTTTTTAAATCGGTCAAAATTTCTTCCACAATGCTGTCCAAAAGTTCCTCTTTGTCACGGTAATGCTTATAAAAAGTCCCACGGTTAACATCTGCTTCGGTAACGATATCCGTAATAGTAATTTGCTGAAAAGGCTTTTGGTCAAGTAGGGAAAAAAGGGATTGGTTGAAGGCTTTCTTTGTTTTTTTAACCCGTCTATCCATGATTTAGAACCTCCCATTGAAGAAATTTTTCTATTACTATACATATAACGCAAAAGTGTCGCTTAATCAACAAAACAGGCTTTCTTTACATATTGAAAGCGTTTTACTCGGGGCTTATAATGAAGAGAGAAAGAGCATGTTTTCTTTCTAGCGTAACAAAAGTGAAGGAGGAAATAACAATGGGGAAATTAACTGGAAAAGTAGCAGTAGTAACTGGTGCGGCTTCTGGAATGGGGCAACAAATTGCGATTCTTTTTGCCAAAGAGGGCGCGAAAGTAGTCGTGGCGGATTTGAATTTAGAGGCAGCGCAGGAAACGGTTGAGTTAGTTGAAAAAGAACAAGGCACCGGACTTGCGGTTGTCGCGAATGTAACCAAACAAGACGATATTGAAAAAATGATCAATCAAGCAGTGGAGACATTTGGAACGCTAGATATTTTAGTAAACAATGCAGGAATTATGGATAATTTTGTCCCAGCTGGTGAATTAACAGATGAGCTTTGGGATAAAGTGTTTGCGATAAACACAACGGGCGTGATGCGCGCCACTCGAGAAGCACTCCATATCTTTGAAGAAAAAGGCCAAGGTGTGATTGTTAATATCGCTTCCGCCGGCGGACTATTTGGCTCCAGAGCAGGTGCGGCTTATACAGCGTCGAAACATGCGGTTGTTGGTTTTACGAAAAATGTTGGCTTCCAATATGCGAATAAAAACATTCGGTGTAACGCCATTGCGCCAGGAGCAGTAAATACGAATATCGGCACAACGATTTATGCGCCAGATGCGTTTGGCCAAGAACGGGCGATGATTGGAATGGGCATTAATCCTCGAGCTGGAGATGCTTCTGAAATTGCTAAAGTCGCACTGTTTTTAGCTTCTGATGATGCTAGTTTTGTTAATGGAACAGTTATTACAGCGGATGCAGGTTGGACCGCTTACTAATACGTTTTAGTCCGCAAAAGGAAAATCATTTTCTTTTGTGGACTTTTTTTGAGAAAATAGTAGAATAAAGCTTTGGAGCAGCGTCTGTTTTTAAGAGGTTGTTTCTTTGTGTGTATGCATAGTTGTGAGCATAATGGGGTAATGAGTAACAAAGTGAAAGGCGGGGATGCTTTTTGGTCCAACAGTTGGTAAGTAATGCAGCGATTCTACTCGCAGGATTTTATATTATTTCCTTAGTTTATAAAGAACCAATTACAAAAGAATTATCGACAAATAGAAAAATGGTAATCGGAATATGGGCCGGGCTTCTTGGTTTTGCGCTGATGATTTTCGGGATTCCGATTTCGAATAATGTGATTGTTGATTTGCGTCACATTCCAATTATAATGGTAGGTTTTTATGGTGGGCCGATTCCAGCAATTGTGTCTGCTATGATTATTTCTGCATCACGCTTCTTAATTTCAGTGAATTCTGCGGCTGTTATGGCGGGAATTGTTATGATGTTGATTGGCATAATAACAGCACTTTTTAGCAAACGCTTAGAAAAATTCAAAATTTGGGGCGTTTTTATTTTGAATGTGATTGCATGTGGTTTTGTCGTGGTTAATTTGCATTTAATTTTAGCGAGGGAGGCTAATTACTGGATCAATATGTCGATATTTGTAACGATTGCGCTTGTCATCGGTGTCATTGCAGCTGGATTAATGAGTAACATGATTAAATCGAAGCAACTTTTTCAAAAATATGAGCAGGATTCTACGCTAGATTATTTGACGAGATTATCGAATGTAAGACAATTTGATGAAAAAATCAATCATGTGATGGATGCGGGAAGTCGGCAGGTCACACTGATGTTAATCGATATTGATTATTTTAAAAATATTAATGATACATATGGTCACGATGCCGGTGATGCGATTTTAAAACAATTGGCAGTGATTTTAAAGGCGAGCACAACAGACGGTTCAGAAGCTTTTAGAAATGGCGGAGAAGAGTTCTCGATTGTGTTGTTGGATTGTTCGATAGAAGAGGGAAATGATGTGGCTGAACGAGTGAGGAAAGAAACGGAAGAGAATGATTTTATTATTCCAAACGGCCAAATAGTGAAAATAACGATTTCGGTTGGCGTGAGCGGGAGTAAAGATGGCGCAAACACAAGTGAAGGTTTATTTAAATCTGCGGATGAAGCGTTGTATAAAGCAAAATTAACGGGGAGAAATCGGGTTTGTATCGCGGATGGAAACTAGTGATTATGAAGAAAATCCAGCAAACATAACTGATTTGCTGGACTCTTTTTATTTACGGCGATACATTTTTGTGAGATCTACCATTAAGTAAACGAGCAATACGGCTGTGATGACAACTGCGATAAGACTAGCTATATCGTTATGGAATAGCATGCTTACACCGTTAATTGCTAATGCGATTAAAATGATAATGAAATATTTTCCCATGAATTATAAAGCACCATCTTGAATGATTTCGGTTTTATAACCATCTGGGTCTGTTAAGAAATAATAGAAAGGTTCTTCGCCGGGAAGTCCTTTTAAGTCTGTAACAGTGTAGCCAGCAGCTTGGTGTTCTTTTAGTAAAGCGCGCACATCAGGAACGCCAACAGCAAGATGACCATAACCATTACCTAAATCGTAAGCTTCTTTTTGGTCATAATTGTAGGTTAATTCTAATTCGAAGCCACCTTCTTCAAATGCCATATAAACTAATGTGAATTCAAAATCTGGGAAGTCTTTGCGGCGAACTTCTTTTAGTCCTAATGCTTTTTCATAGAAAGCAATGGATTCCGTTAAGTTTTTTACGCGGATACATGTATGTAACATTTTTGCAGTCATTTTTATTCCTCCTTTTAATCTTCTGCCTTTATTGTAGTATATCTCGGAAGTGAATACAAACAAGGAATATTGATGGAAGTAAAGCGGTTTTTTCGGTATAATGATGAATGTGAAGAAAGGCGGAAGTAGAATGACAAAAATCAAACGAATTATGACAGGAATAATCCAAGAAAATTGTTATATCATTTATCAAGATAATGTAGCGTTAATTGTTGACCCGGGCGCAGAAGCGAATAAAATCGAAGCAGAAATTACAAAATTAGGCGTAAAACCAGTTGCCGTTTTACTAACGCATTGCCACTATGATCATATTGGTGCTTTGGAAGAAATCCGGAAAACTTATGATATTCCCGTATATGTTAGTCCGCTAGAGCAAGAATGGCTTTCAAATCCAGAGTTAAACTTATCAGCGCATATCACAGGTCAAGCAATTGTGGCCCAACCTGCGGAACAAGAGTTCACGTTAGGTGATTATAATATAGAAGGTTTTCGTTTTAAAGTGGTACCGACACCAGGACATTCTATCGGTAGTGTAAGTTTTATTTTTGATGAGTTTGCGGTTGTTGGTGATGCCTTATTTAAAGGTAGCATTGGACGTACTGATTTATTTACAGGTGATTTTGATACGTTAATTAATAGTATTAAAACACAGCTATTCGTGCTTCCAGATGACTTCCCAGCCTATTCAGGACACGGCGATGCAACGACAATCGGCCACGAAAAGAAAACAAATCCATATTTCAACTAAAAAGAACTTGCAGAAGTAGTCATTCTGCAGTTTTTTTGTAATTAAACGGAAAGGATGTTGAAAAAATGCATTCAGATGAGGAAATTTTCAAAGAAACAACCACAAAATCACTGCTTCAATTATTAAAAAAAGATTATCACTTTCATGATTATTGTTATCAAGAAATTATCCCTAGAGGCAAAGAAATCAAAATGAACCACGCAAAAGGTTTCAAAATTTACTTAGTAGAAAGCGGCTATTTCTCTTATTGCCTTCAAAATGAATATGGCGACTCTGGGATTATTAGTTTTGTAAGTAGCGAAATTGCGATTAATTTGATTCCGCTAATTAAAGAAGAACCAGAAGAGTCTGTATTACGTAGTTTGACGGAGGTTCATTGCTGGGTGCTTGATCCTGAATTTGTCGAACGTGTTTTAGACGAATCAGGTCAAAAAGCGAACTATTTATTATCTAATTTGCTTTATACAAGAAAAGTTTATTTCAAAGCGAGCAAACGTAATTTTATGAAGAAAGAACGCCGTATTAGAGCGTGTTTGAAAGAGATTGGCTTATATATGGGAAGAGTGACAAAGGATAAAGAATACATTTTACCGGATGAAATCACTAATTCTATTTTAGCCCAATATGCGAACACGACACGTGAATATACGAATATTATCGTGCTGAAACTACGAAAAGAAGGAATTTTAGATGATAGTTATAAGCCATGGGTTATCAAAAAAATCGACACACTTTAATTGATAAAACTTAATATATATTGATTTTAAGCCTACAAAAGGTGGAAAAGTTAAAATAATATCTAAATGATGGTGATTAAAAATGTCACAAAAAATACTTATTTAGCTGTTTTTCGCCTAAAAAAAGTTTGTTTTAGTACGAAAATAGTAAGAAAAATTTCTTTTTAATTATTATAATGTTATTTTATTTGGTTAATTCCTTCTCTGAGGTGTTTTCATTCTGTGATATTATACTTTAGAGGAGGAGTTTGCATTGAACACATTAGAGAAACGACAACATGAAATTTTGACCAATCCACTTCATTTTTGTAAGAAGTCTGGAGATTTTGCTAAACATAGTATGAGTATTAAACTTTCAAAAAATGAACTATTTGACGTCGACTTTGTAACAGGTATCTATTTTGTTGAAAAAGGTATCGTTATGAAAGGAACACAAATTGATGATTATATCGGCTATGATCAATTACTAAAACATGGGGATGTATGTAATTTTTCATCGTTTATGTCTTCAGATTTGAAACGCAATATTGGGGCTAAATTATTATCACCAAGTTCTAGTGTTATTACAGCAGTAGATAGAGATTTTTTCATTTTTATGGTGGAAAAACACATTAGCATCGAAGAATTTATGTTATATCAATCGAAAAAAGAAATCATGGTACTTCAACGCCGCTGCTTGCTTAATACGCTTAAAGTGAAAGATCGCGTGAAACATGTTATTGCTGCGATTGGTTACGAATATGGTATTTCCAATGGTGATAACATTCAAATTCCACAAGAATTGTCTACTACATTTTTATCTAAATTCATGGGTATTACAAGAGAATATCTTAGTTTAACGCTTAGTGAACTGAAAAAAGAAGGTTACTTATTAAACACAAAAATTCCTGTTGTAATAAATGTAGAAAAACTTTTCAATGAAATTCCCTACGAATCATTAATTTTATAAAACCAAGAAGATAGTCTAACGGCTGTCTTCTTTTTTATGCTAAAATGAAAGAAAAAAAGGAGTTCCACTATGAGTGAATACTTGGAAATTCCAGAATTAAATAAAGCTTTTCCGTTCCGTTCGTTTGTCAATGAAGGCGAAGTGCTCGTTTATCCGCATTGGCACAAAGAAATTGAAATTATTTATGCGCTAAAAGGTAGCCTAAATCTTGGCGTAAATGATATGCCAATTCAATTAAAAGAAGGCGAGATTCAAGTAATTAATGGAGGCGATGTTCATTATTTTCTAGCTTCACCAAATAGTGAACGTATCGTGATTCAATTTGATTTAAGTTTATTTCAAGAAGAAATGCAAATGGACGGTCAAAACCAAACATTGCGCGAAATACTGACAGAAATGGCGCATTTAAGCAGGGAATGGCCAGAAGAAACGGTTTCTAAAATGCAATCGTTAATCATAAATATCCATGCCGAATCAAGCGGCGAAAGTCCCGGCAAGCACTACATTCTTAAAGCCGATCTCCTAGCGATTATCGGTTTAATCTACCGTGAAATTCCTCAAATAAAAACGCAACCGGATAGCGTTATCTCAGAAGAAGCAGTCCTCAAATCCCAAGAAACCCTACATAAATTAGATCAAATTTTTTCCTATGTCGAAAAGCATTACCAAGAGCCTGTTAGTTTGCAAGAAGTGGCGGATTATACTGGATTTAGTACCTATTATTTCACTAAGTTTTTTAAACGAAATACAGGTATGACTTTCGTGACTTTTTTAAATGATTATCGGCTGAATAAGGCAAAATGGATGCTGTTAAATGAAGCCTTTCCAGTAACAGAAGTGGCCGAGCTAGCTGGTTTTAGTAGCGTGAAAACCTTTCATCATGCGTTTAAGCGGGCGATGGGTGTGGCGCCGTTAAAATACAGAAAGACAATATACGGGAATAATTAAGCAATAAAATAGGAAGAATTACCTTCAGTTGTTTTGTATGATGTAACTATCAAAACTATTGGAGGTTTTTTATTATGACATTAAAAGTTGGGATTATTGGTTGTGGAGGCATTGCAAACGGGAAACATATGCCAAGTTTATTAAAAGCTGAAAAAGCAGAAATGGTTGCTTTTTGCGATATCGTTTTAGAGAAAGCCGAAGCAGCTGCAAAAGAATTTGGAAACGAAAATGCAAGCGTATACACAAATTATGAAGAATTACTCCAAGATAAATCCATCGATGTCATTCATGTTTGTACACCAAATATTTCTCATGCAGAGATTTCTATCGCGGCAATGGAAGCCGGAAAACACGTTATGTGCGAAAAACCAATGGCAAAAACGACCGAAGAAGCGAAAAGCATGATTGCAGCCGCAGAGCGTACTGGCAAAAAGCTAACAATTGGTTATCAAAATAGATTCCGCAAAGACTCTGACTACTTACACCAAGTTTGCGAAAATGGGGAACTAGGTGATATTTATTACGCAAAAGCAAAAGCAATTCGTCGTCGTGCAGTGCCAACTTGGGGCGTATTTTTAGATGAAGAAGCACAAGGTGGAGGTCCGCTAATCGATATTGGAACACACGCACTTGATTTAACACTTTGGATGATGGATAACTATAAACCGAAATATGTAGTAGGAAACAGTTATCATCAACTTGCGAAGAAAGAAAATGCTGCCAATGCTTGGGGCTCATGGGATCCGAAGAAATTTACGGTAGAAGATTCCGCATTTGGTTTTATCACGATGGAAAACGGTGCGACCATTGTTTTAGAAGCAAGTTGGGCGCTTAACACATTAGATGTTGGGGAAGCGAGAACCTCTCTTTCTGGAACAGAAGGCGGCGCAGATATGGAAGACGGATTACGGATCAACGGCGAAGCACACAGCCAAATGTTTGAAAAGAAAATTCAATTAGAAGCAGGCGGGGTGGACTTTTATGATGGTACAGGAGATGACCCAGCTTTAATCGAAGCAGAACAATGGTTAGAAGCTATTTTGAATAATACAGATCCTGTTGTAAAACCAGAGCAAGCACTTGTTGTAACGCAAATTTTAGAAGCTATCTATGAATCATCTAAAACAGGTCAACCAGTTTATTTTAATTAAGGAGGACTCAGCTTTATGAAAGCAAAAATAGCTTTGCAGTTGTGGAGTGTTCAGGAAGCTTGCGAGGATGATTTTTTTGGAACGCTGGAAAAAGTGGCGGAAATGGGTTATGACGGCGTAGAATTTGCTGGTTATTACGGCAAATCTGCGAGTGAAATTAAAGCGAAGTTAGTGGAACTTGGACTAGAGGTTGCGGGTTCGCATATAAGTAAAGAACAACTGGAAGCGGATTTAGAAGCGGTAATTGCTTTTGAGCGTGAATTAGGTAATAGCTATATTATTTGTCCGTACGCAGATTTTGAAACGAAACAAGAATGGCTTGAATTCAGCGCGGAACTTCGCGGGATTACGAAAGCTGTGCAACAAACGGGAATGCAATTTGGCTATCATAATCATGCCCATGAGCTAGAAAAATTGGATGACGAGATTATTTTAGATGCTTTACTTGAAAATGTACCGGAGATGGTTGCCGAATTAGATACGTATTGGATAGAGCACGCCGGCATTGGTGTTATTCCTTTTATCGAAAAATATCGTAACCGGGTGCCACTTGTCCATATAAAAGATAAATCAAGCACGACCAAAGAAAGCACGATTATCGGCGAGGGAATTCTTGATGTTCCTGGTTATGTGAAAACGGCGCTTGACGCTGGAACAAAATGGCTAGTTATCGAGCAAGAAGCATTTGAGGAAGAACCACTAACAAGTGTTGCCAAAGGTTATAGCTATGTAGCGAATTTATTGGAGGGGAATTATTATGACACGCGTAACAGTATGGAACGAATTTTTACATGAAAAAGAAGATGATGCGGTACTGGCGATTTATCCAGACGGCATTCACGGTCAAATTGCTAGTTTTCTAGAAAAAGCAGGACTTGATGCAAAAACGGCTACTTTAGAAGAACCGGAACACGGACTTACGGAAGAAGTTTTAGCGAACACGGATGTTTTGATTTGGTGGGGACACATGGGACATGACCGTGTGGAAGATAAAATCGTCGACCGTGTCCAAAAGCGCGTTTTAGAAGGAATGGGGCTTGTCGTACTTCATTCAGGTCATATGTCAAAAATCTTTATGCGTTTAATGGGAACAAGTTGCGACCTAAAATGGCGTGAAGCAAACGAAAAAGAGCGACTATGGGTAGTTGACCCGACGCACCCAATCGCTAAAGGAATCGGCGAATTTATCGAGCTCGATGAAGAAGAAATGTACGGCGAGCATTTTGATATCCCAACACCAGACGAATTGATTTTCTTAGGTTGGTTTGAAGGTGGCGAAGTTTTCCGGAGCGGAATCACGTACAAAAGAGGAAACGGTCGGATTTTCTACTTCCAACCAGGCCACGAATCCTATCCAACCTACCACCATCCGGATATCCAACAAGTCATTATTAACGGCGTCCACTGGTGCGCAGAAGGCCGGAAAAATTATCCAGCATACGGAAATCACCAACCACTTGAAAAAATAGGGAGGAAATAAAAATGAAATTAGGCGTATTTACACCATTATTTGCTAATTTACCATTAGAAGAAATGTTAGATAAAGTGAAAGCAGCAGGACTTGACGCAGTAGAAATTGGAACGGGCGGGAATCCGGGAAATCACCACTGTCCAACAGATGAACTTTTGGCAAGCGAAGCAGCGCGCAAGGAATATTTGGAAAAATTTACGAGTCGTGGATTAACGATTAGTGCATTTAGTTGTCATGATAATCCGATTTCGCCCAATAAAGCAGAAGCGGCGGCATCCGATGAAATTTTACGCAAATCAATTAAACTAGCTTCCTTAATGAACGTCCCAGTTGTGAACACATTTTCCGGAACAGCTGGTGATAGCGATGATGCCAAAGCACCGAACTGGCCGGTTATTCCGTGGCCGACCGTTTATAGCGATATTAAAACGTGGCAATGGGAAACAAAACTTATTCCTTACTGGAAAGAAATTGGCGAGCTTGCAGCAGCTTCTGGCGTCAAAATTGGCATCGAATTGCACGGTGGTTTCTTATGCCACACACCGTACACCATTTTAAAATTGCGCGAAGAAACGAATGATGCTATTGGTGTTAATTTAGATCCAAGTCATTTATGGTGGCAAGGAATTGACCCAGTTGGCGCGATTAAAATCTTAGGAAAAGCGGGCGCAATTCATCATTTCCATGCAAAAGATACTTATCTGGATCAAGATAATATTAATATGTATGGTTTAACTGATATGCAACCATATGGCGATGTGCAAACGAGAAGCTGGACATTCCGTTCGGTGGGTTGTGGCCATAGTCTGACAGAATGGTCGGATATTATGAGCGCGCTTAGAACATATGGTTACGATTACGTAGTCAGCATCGAACACGAAGATCCATTAATGTCGATTGATGAAGGTTTCGACCGCGCTGTTACAAACTTACAATCGATTTTAATTAAAGACAAACCACTGGATATGTGGTGGGCTTAACGATAAGAAGGGGTGTCTTAGAATGAAAAAATATCAATTAGTTATTGTTGGTTACGGCGGAATGGGAAGCTATCATGTCACGCTTGCATCGGCTGCTAATCATTTAGAAGTTCATGGCGTTTTCGACATTCTCGAAGAAAAACGCGAAGCCGCTGCCCAAAAAGGTTTAAAAATCTACGAGAGTTTTGAAGCCGTTTTAACAGATGAAAAAGTCGATGCTGTTCTTATCGCGACGCCAAATGATAGCCATAAAGAATTGGCGATTAGTGCACTCGAAGCAGGTAAGCATGTCGTTTGCGAGAAGCCGGTGACGATGACAAGTGAAGATTTGCTAGCGATTATGGATGTAGCGAAAAAAGTAAATAAACACTTTATGGTCCACCAAAATCGTCGTTGGGATGAAGATTTCCTGATTATTAAAGCAATGTTTGAACAAAAAACGATTGGCGAAATGTTCCACTTAGAATCGCGTGTTCACGGCGCAAATGGCATTCCGGGAGATTGGCGCCATTTGAAAGTGCATGGTGGTGGAATGGTGCTCGATTGGGGCGTGCATTTGCTTGACCAATTGTTATTCTTAGTCGACAGCAACGTGAAGTCCGTATCTGCTAATTTAAGTTACGCGCTCGGAGATGAAGTCGATGATGGCTTTGTAACATTCATTACCTTTGAAAATGGTATTACAGCGCAAATCGAAGTAGGAACAACCAATTTTATCAAATTACCTCGTTGGTATGTCAAAGGAACAGAAGGAACCGGTATTATCCATGACTGGGATTTGAGCGGCGAAATCGTCCAACCGACTGCCTTTGCTAAAACGTCTGAACCAACGCCAATTAAAGCGGGTCAAGGACTAACAAAAACAATGGCGCCACCAAGCGAGGAAGCAACCAATACATTATCTCTTCCAGCTCCTGCCGAATTACCAACTTCTTTCTATAATAATTTTGTGGATGTATTAAATAACGA
Organism: Listeria cossartiae subsp. cossartiae; assembly: GCF_014224155.1. Classification (GTDB taxonomy): domain Bacteria; phylum Bacillota; class Bacilli; order Lactobacillales; family Listeriaceae; genus Listeria; species Listeria cossartiae. The sequence continues at coordinate 155,523 of NZ_JAASUI010000005.1, forward strand.
CAGTGAACCCATCGTTCAAAACGAAGAAGTTTACCAAGTTTTAAAATTGATTGAAGCCATATTTGAAGCGGCTGAGACAAATCGAACCATCCATTCTATCTGAAAAAGATGTTTTAGCTTCTGATTATGTGGAAAACACTTAATATGGAGACGCGATTCTTCATTAGAAAAATATTCTAATTAGGAGGCAAAACCAATGAGTGAAGATAAAGGTATGAAAGACAAAGCAAAAGGATTGAAAGATAAAGTAGTAGGTGACGCCAAAGACAAATTCGGTAAAGCAACCGATGATAAAGGCAAACAAGTAGAAGGTAAAGCGCAAAAAGCGAAAGGCGAAGTAGAAGATAAAGCCGGCGACGCTAAAAAGAAATTATCCGAATAAGTGAAAAAGGTAGGCTTGAATCTCTCAAGCCTACCTTTTTTAGTCTAATAATAGCAAAAGGTTTTAATCCATTTTATGGAGGTATAGGAGGAAAGTATATGCAAATAAAATATGTAGGAGGAAACTGATAATGGCGAAAAAAGTCTTACCTAAAGAAGCATCAACTTTTACAAAGAAAGTGAATAATCAAGTGAAAGAGGCACTACCTTTTGAGAACACGAAAGATTTCGATGATGCAAGGAAAGGCTTTATTGGAACCTGGGATCATGTCAAAGTGGACACAGAAGATGGTCACGCAGTCTGGGATTTAGAAGATTATAATTTTATTGAAGGAGAAGCACCTGACTCCGTGAACCCAAGTTTGTGGCGTATCGCTCAGCTTAATATGACGAATGGTTTATTCAAAGTAACGGACCGGGTTTACCAAGTGCGCGGTTTTGATATGTCGAATACGACCATTATGGAAGGCGACACAGGTTTAGTTATTACCGATACATTGATGTCCGTTGAAACAGCTCGTGCGGCACTTGATTTATATTATGAGCACCGTCCGAAAAAACCAATTAAGGCGATTATTTACACTCATTCCCACGCAGACCATTACGGCGGAGTAGCGGGGCTTATTAGTAAAGAAGATGTCGCTTCTGGAAAAGTTGCGCTAATTGGACCAGAAGGATTCATGGAAGCAGCTGTTAGTGAAAATATTTTCGCCGGAAACGCGATGATTCGTCGTGCTGAGTATATGTACGGTAGCCGTTTATCACGCGGTAAATTAGGGCAAGTAGATGCTGGTCTTGGGAAAACGGCTTCCAAAGGGCATATGTCCCTACTTGCGCCAAATGATACGATTACATTTGACCTTGAAAAACGGGTTGTTGATGGAATCGAAGTGGAATTTTTAATGGCGCCTAATACAGAAGCACCGTCCGAACATATGATGTATTTCCCGCAATTTAAATTACTTAATATCGCCGAAGATGCCGTGCATAACTTGCATAATATTTTAACGCTACGTGGCGCGCAAATTCGTGATGCATATGAGTGGTGGAAAGATATTGATAAAGCTATTCGAGCATTTGGCAATCAATATGAAGTGTGTATTGGGCAACATCACTGGCCAACATGGGGAAATGACGAAATCAATGATATGCTAATTCACCAACGTGATGCTTATAAATATATGCATGACCAAACGCTTCATTTTATTAATAAAGGACTGACAGCGATTGAAGTTGCAGAAGCGGTGAAATTTCCTCCTGCCCTCGAAGAAAAATGGTATTTACGCGGTTATTACGGCACGCTTAACCATGATGTTAAAGCCATTTATCAATTTTATCTTGGTTGGTATGATGGTAATCCGGCCGATCTTTATCCACTACCTCCAGAAGATGTCGCGAAAAAATATGTGGAGTTTATGGGCGGCATCGATGAAGTTTTGAAAAAAGCGCGTGTATCATATGAAGCGGGTGAGTATCGCTGGGTTGCGGAAGTAGTCAAACATGCAGTCTTCGCGGACGGAGAAAACGGGGAAGCGAGGGCCCTCCTTGCTGATGCGCTAGAACAACTTGGCTACCAATCAGAATCAGGACCGTGGCGCAATGTCTTTTTAGCTGGCGCGGATGAACTGAGAAATTCTGTGCCAGAGGAAGTTATTTCTGGGGTTACGCTTGATATTGTGGAAGGAATGCCGTTTAACTTGATTTTAGATTATATGGGCATTCGTTTAAATGGTGAACGTTCGATTGATAAACGGATTTCAATGAATTGGAAGTTGACGGATGTGGATGAAAATTATCATTTACTCGTAAATAATTCGGTATTGATTTATCGTGATAGTGAAGCAGACGACAAAGCAGACTTAACTTTAACAACGACTCGAGATACGTTTAATCATATTTTCGGTGGCGTGAAAAGTTTTGAGGAAGCCTTCGCTGATCAAACTGTAAAACTAGAAGGCGATGCGAAGAAATTTGCGGAATTCGCGTCGTTGCTTGATGAGTTTAATCCAGTCTTCAATATTGTTACACCTTAATAAAAAATAAAACGCTTTGTTTAGCCTTTTGATAAGGCTAGAACAAAGCGTTTTTTATTCTTCTGCTAAATATTTCATTGTATCGGGAACATTTTTGATTTTTTTATAATTGACGACCATTTTGTTTTCACCGATGAGAACTTTGAATTGGTCGTTTTTGGTTAATTCTTTTTCGGAGTAGAAAGTTAGTTGTTTTTGTTTTCCTTTATCATCATATACTTTTGCGTTATATTTGAACCCTTTGAATTGATTTTTTTGAACGGGTTTTCCAGTAGCTTCGACTTTAAGGTAGTAGGACTTTACTGCGGCATCGGTTGGCATCGCGTACTCCCAAATTGCGCAAACAGTGAGAAGAACTGCAGCTAATAAGATTAAACCTCTTTTTTTATTAAACATTTCTCCTTCATCCTCTCTGGATTTGTTTTATTACATTAAGTTTACAATGAAAAGACAAGTTTATCCCGTTTGTTAACTAACAAAATCCTTCGTTAATCTTACAATTTTGTCAGAATGGTGACGAAATGAAATCATAAAGATTGTGAAGTTACAAAAAACGATTTTTTTTACTACTAAATGTAGAATCTGTGAAAAAAATAGGCACTACAAGTAGTAGTGTTTTTATAGTTAAAATATGCTCGAAAACACACAATTGCCTGAAAAAATTTTTTTATTTGCCGGAAACCTTGTTTTAATCAGAGTTTTGCTCTTTTTAGCTAAAAAATCAAAGTACTATATCTTGCATTCACATAAAAAAAGTTATACTATATATAGTATCGAAAGCGAAATATTGCTTCATCGCCTTTTAACTTTTATCAGGGGAATTTGCTCCTTTAAAAGTTAATTTTTTTGCTCCATGGAACGACCACAAATAGTTCAGCGGACGAATGAAAAGCGCAAAATGAATCAGATATTTTTACAACGAGGAAAAAAGGATGAAATGGGGATTGCAAATGACAACTTACATAGTAAAAGACGGGGGAAACAGAAAGCTACCTTTTGATAAAAGCCGATTGGATGGATATTTAGAGAAAATCCATGAAGAATTTCCGAAACTTGATTTAGAAGATTACAAACGTAAAGTTTTTAATTTTGTAGAAAAGAAGGAAGATTATGCGGCTGACGAATTAGTCGATTATTTAATTAGGGAAGCAGAAGCTCGCACAGATATTCATATTCCTGAATGGGAACATTTCGCGGCACGCCTTTATTTAAATAAATTATATAAAAAAGCGAGTAAAAATCGTTTTTATAATGATGATGATAAATATGGTTCGTACGTTGGACTTCAAGAAAGTTTAGGCGAGCGCGGTATTTATTCCGGCAATATCCTAAAAAACTATTCTAAAGAAGATTTGATTACAGCAGGGAAATTAATTGACCCTGAGAAAGATAAATTATTTACGTATAACGGTTTGTATTTACTTGCGACTCGTTATTTAGCAACTGACTCCGAACGCAATGTGTATGAGTTACCACAAGAACGTTGGTTAACTATCGCACTTTATTTAATGCAAAATGAACCAAAAGAAAAACGTATGAAATTAGTAGAAGAAGCTTACTGGGCTTTAAGTAACTTATATATGACTGTAGCAACACCAACACTTGCAAACGCAGGAAAAGTTGGCGGTCAATTATCTAGTTGTTTCATTGATACAGTAGATGATAGCTTGCAAGGTATTTATGATAGCAATACAGACGTGGCTAGAGTTTCTAAGCACGGCGGTGGTGTTGGCGCATATCTTGGTTACGTTCGTTCAACAGGAGCAGCTATCCGCGGCGTAAAAGGCGCAAGTGGTGGCGTTATTCCTTGGATTAAACAATTAAACAATACGGCAGTGAGCGTGGACCAACTAGGTCAACGTAAAGGCGCAATTGCAGTTTATTTAGACGTTTTCCATAAAGATATCGAATCTTTCCTTGATTTACGTTTAAACAATGGTGACCAACGTTTACGCGCACATGATGTATTTACGGCTGTTTGTATTCCTGATATTTTCATGGAAGCTGTAGAGCGTCGTGGCGAGTGGTATTTATTCGATCCACATGAAGTAAAAGCGAAAAAAGGCTGGTACCTACAAGATTTCTACGATGAAACAAAAGGTGAAGGTACTTTCCGTGAAAAATATGATGAATTAGTAGCTGACGAAACAATCAGTAAAAAAATCGTTAAAGCAATTGATATTATGAAACGCGTGATGGTGAGTCAACTTGAAACAGGTAACCCATTCATGTTCTACCGTGATGAAGTAAACAGAATGAACCCTAACAAACACGAAGGTATGGTTTATTCTAGTAACTTATGTACAGAAATCATGCAAAATATGAGTCCAACAAAAATGATCCAAGAAATTATTTCTGGTGATCAAATCGTGATTACTAAACAAGCGGGAGATTTTGTTGTATGTAACTTATCCTCTGTTAACTTAGGTCGCGCAGTTGTGGCGGAAGAAGAAGGCACGTTAGAACGTTTAATCGAAGTAGAAGTACGTATGCTCGACAACGTTATCGACTTAAACGAACTACCAGTACCACAAGCAACAATTACAAACCAAAAATACCGTTCTATCGGACTTGGAACATTCGGTTGGCATCACCTACTTGCGCTTAAAAATATCGCTTGGGACTCAGAAGAAGCTGAGAAATATGCCGATGAATTATATGAACAAATCAACTATTTAGCTATTCGCGCAAGTAACAAACTAGCGCAAGAAAAAGGTGCTTACAAAGTCTTCAAAGGAAGCGACTGGAACACGGGAGAATATTTCGCGCGTCGTAACTATAATTCGGCTGAATGGCAAGAATTAGCGAAAGAAGTAGCAGAAAAAGGCTTACGTAACGCGTACCTTGTAGCTGTAGCGCCAAATATGAGTACAGCTCAAATTGCTGGTTCGACTGCTTCCATAGATCCGATTTACAGTGCGTTCTACTATGAAGAGAAAAAAGATTACCGTCGTCCAGTAATCGCGCCAGACTTAAACTTAAGCACATACCCATACTACGAAAAAGGTGCTTACAAAGTAGACCAATTCGCAAGTGTTCGTCAAAATGGTCGCCGTCAACGTCACGTAGACCAATCGCTAAGCTTTAACTTCTACGTACCAAGTGGTATTAAAGCAAGTAAATTACTTGAACTACACATGACTGCCTGGAGCGAAGGCTTAAAAACGACTTACTATGTCCGCTCAAACGATATCGACGTAGAAGAGTGCGAATGGTGCTCAAGCTGATAAATCTCTAAACACTTTACGAATAACGCAAAAATGAAAGGGAGGGCTTGCCTCGATGGCTAACCAAAAAGAACAACTTACTCGTATTAAAATTTTAGAACCGTTATTTCCTAATCGTTCTACTTCAATCATAAACGGAGAAACTAGTGGGATTTTGAATTGGAATGATATCCCGTATCCTTCTTTCTACCGTGCATATAAAGAACTTTCTACTAACTACTGGATTCCAGATGAAGTAGATATGAAAAGTGATGCGAAACAATATCCGAATCTTTCAGAAGAAGAAAAATATGCTTTTGATGCAATTATTGGCCTACTCGCAACACTTGATTCTCCGCAAACACGTTTCATTTACAATATTGCGGAATACATTACCGATCCAGCTGTACATGCAAACGCAGCGATTATCGGGCAACAAGAAGTAATCCATAATGAAAGTTACTCTTATGTACTTGCTTCTATTACGAACTTACAAGAACAAAATCGCGTATTTGAACTGGCGAGAACACATCCGACAATCATTAAACGTAACGAGCCAATCATGGCAGCATACGACGATTTCATGAATAACAAAACGGGCGAAACACTTGTCAAAGCATTGATTCAATCTTCTATTTTAGAAGGTATCAATTTCTACAGTGGCTTTGCTTACTTCTACAACCTTGTTCGTCAAAATAAAATGACAGGAACTGGGAAAATCATTAGCTTTATCAATCGTGATGAATTAGCTCACTCGAAATTTATTTCTGAAGTAATCCGAGCAATCCTTGGAGAAAACCCAGAATTACAAACAGACGAGTTAGTGGAATATACGCATGAAGCTTTCCGCCACGCTGTTGAACTTGAAACAGAATGGTCCGAAGAGGTTTTACAAGGTATTGAAGGTATTGATGTGGAAGAAATGGTTGATTACGTGAAATACCGTGCCAACAAAATGTTAGGAATGCTTGGTATTCCAGAACTTTATCCAGGACATAGTGACAACACAATGACATGGATTAAAGCTTACGCAGATAACTTTACAGAAACAAAAACAGACTTTTTCGAAATGCGCAATTCAAGCTATAAAAAAACGAATATGGATAACGGATTCGACGATTTATGAGAATCTTGCTAGCCTATGATTCTCTAAGCGGGAACACCAAAATGGTAGCGGATGAAATTGAAGAGATATTACAAAGCGAAGGGCACGAAGTTGTGTCCTTACGTGTATCTCCTTCCGCTTCGTATCCGCTTGATGAGGATTTTGACTTGTACGTGTTGGGGGCATGGACAGTCGACTACGGAAGAACACCGCCAGATATGAAAGATTTTATCGCGGAACTAGCCGTAAAGCCCAAGAATGTAGCCATTTTTGGCACTGGGGAAACACAATGGGGTATGGATTTTTATTGCGGAGCTGTCGACCGAATGGCCAAATATTTCGGCACAAGCTACCCAACCTTAAAAATAGAACAAATGCCACACACCGAGCAAGATGTGGCTGACATAGACAATTGGGTCAAGAAAATTTTAGCGTTAAGGAGTGGAATCAAATGACAAGTATTGAAATTAAATCACCTGAAGAGTTCCAAGCTCATATTAATGGGGAAGAATTAGTATATGTAGACTATTGGAAAGATAATTGTCCTAATTGTAAAATGCTTGATCTTTCGTTTGCTGAATTCAAAAACTCTGAAATCGCAAGCAAAGTAAAAGTATTAAAAGTAAAATTAGAAGAAATGGGCGAAAACTTCTTTTTTGACCGTGATGTACAACAAACGCCAACACTTGTACTTTACAAAGGCGGCGAAGAAATCCACCGTTTAAATGGATTTATCCCACCAAACAAAATCGAAGAAGCTGTTTCTTTAAATGCGTAATTGAACGAGTGATAAGTCCTTACTATTAAGCGGCTTATTGCTCTTTTTTCTATTGTTGTTTGTGATTTGATTTACAGAAGGAGTTGAGGATTTGAGACAATTACAAGATGAAATTACTGCTTTTCTGAAAGAACGTGACTGGTTGGATCAGTATAATAAGCCAAAAGATTTGGCGATATCTTTGTCGCTTGAAGCAGCAGAATTACTGGAATGTTTTCAGTGGAAGCAAGATGAGGCGGCAGTGAAAGAAAACCGGGAAGCGATTTTAAAAGAAGTAGCGGATGTCATGATATACGCACTCCAAATCGCTGAAAGTATGGGAGCAGATGGCGAAGAGCTTGTTCGTTCAAAGCTCGCAGAAAATCGAACCAGGACATGGCCGAAAAAATAGAAAAAGCTGCTTTATCAGTTTAGGATAAAGCAGCTTTTTATTTAATAAGAATAAGATCGTTTACGTCTTTTTTTGGAACGAATCATTGCTAAAATTCCTGCCGCGACCAAAATAAGCGAAATGATGCAAACACCGAAACCAATAAGTCCAGTTATGCTAAACGAAAAACCAAAGCCAATCAGACCAACAAGAAGTACAACTAAGCTAGCTAATTTCATTTGAAAACTCCTTTCAGAAATCTTATCTCTATTATAAAGGAATAACTTGAAAAAAATAAGCCTTTAAAGAGAAAAAAATTTTAAAGATGAAAGGCATTGATAGAGCATCAGTTCGCATAATTTCGAAATAGTCAAGACTGCAAAGGAAAAAAATTATCTGTTATAGTAAGAAAGTGAGAGAGGCAAGGAGGACAACACATGGATTTTAAAGAGTATCAAGTTTTAGCGAATAGAACTGCAGCAACACATGAACAGGCATTAACGAATTACGGACTTGGAATAGCTGGAGAAGCCGGTGAAGTTGCTGATTTGATTAAGAAATATGCTTTTCATGGACACGATTTAGATAAAGATGCGTTGACGAAAGAATTAGGAGATGTTCTTTGGTACGTATCGCAAATTGCTAAATGGGCCGACATAAGCATGGAAACCGTTGCCGAATTAAATATCGAAAAATTAAAACGCCGCTATCCACAAGGTTTTTCAGCGGAACGTAGCAAACTGCATATCGATTAAAAAAACGTTTGTATTTAAGGAAAGTTCTTAAATACAAACGTTTTTAGTCTTTTAATGAGCTAGAAAACTTGCTAAATAGTGTATAAATGACATATTGGATAATCGAGAAGTAAAATACGAAGTTCCAGAATGGCCAGTGAAAAACACTAAACATAATTTGGATGGATTCGACTGGTTGCGTAAGTAAATGAATCGAATGCAAGCGTGAAAATCTGCCAATATAAATCGCATAGCTCGATAACAAGATTAAACCAATTAATAGTAGCTGGTAACTTAACCAACTCGTCCAATTAAATCGTCTTCTTATTTCCGCAAGCATTTTTGCAAAGGACCAGAAGCCAATAAATAATCCAAAGAATACACCAACGATAATATAAGTGAAATGACGCCACAACCATGGTGATGTGGAAAGTATTCCTTCTGCCCCGTAAATCTCTAAGCGCTGTAAATGCAGCAAATCAGTTAGAAGATAAGGCGCATTTGGAAAAAATACTAGCCAAACGATACCAAGTGGCCAAAAAATCCACCATACGCGAGGTTTCTTTGTGAGGAATACAGCTATTTCGAAAGGTATATAAGCAAGCCCAACATTTAAAATTAAAAAAGTATACGTATCTGCAGTAAAATGTAAAACAAGAAAATATCCGAGTAAAAAAGCTCGGCAAGTCCAAATTGCTTTCGTCATGTAATCGTCACCTCGTGCTTGCTATTGTATCACAATTTGAGTTGCCGAGGATAACTTATCCTGCTAAATGAAACAAAAGTACTAAAGTAAGACCAAAAGCAGAAAGCAAGATCGAACCAATAAACGCAGCCACAAAAGGTTTTCCGCCCATTTTTCCAAAAGAAGGTAAGTGGACGTTTAAACCAAGTCCGCCCATTGACATAGCAATAAGGAAATAGGCACAGACAACGAGGAAGTTCGTGATTGATGTAGGAATAATGCCCAAACTATTGATAGCACTGGTAGCTAAAAAGCCGAAAATAAACCATGGCACGGGAAGTTCTGCCCATGAAAAACGATTTTTCGTTCCAACATTTACCATTTTTGCAACGACGAAGCAGACTGGAACAAGTAGTGCTACGCGAGTTAATTTGACGATAACGGCCATATCAACAGCGGAAGTTCCGCCTGGATCTGCTGCGGCAATCACGTGCGCGATTTCATGAAGCGTAGCCCCTGCAAAAATACCATAACCATCTGGTCCAAGTGGCAAAATGGGATAAATTAACGTATAAACAATCGTAAAAATAGTTCCGAGTAGCGCGATAATCGTAGCAGCTACGGCAGTTTGATTGTTGTCAGCTTTTACTTGTGGTGAAATCGCGACTACAGCTGCAGCCCCGCAAATCCCTGTGCCACAAGCGACTAGAATCGCCAGTTTTTTATCCACGCCAAAAAGTTTTGCCAAAAAATAAACGACCGTAATCCCAAAACTAAGACATAAGGCAGCGATTAGGAATACGCGCCAACCAGCATCATAAATATCAACTAAATTCAGCCGAAAACCAAGTAAAATAATCCCGGCACGAAGAATCACTTTGTTGGAAAATTGAATGCCGGTAAACCATTGATCTGGAACCGGAAAAAGGGCGCGAATGATAATACCGATTAAAATAGCCGTAACAAGTTGCCCGAGAATCATTAGAAATGGTAATTTTGCTAAAAAATAAGATAGGGTAGCGATACAGAACGTAAGCGCAATACCATACCAAAAAGTCTTCGTTTTAAATAAAATTTGACTCATGTTCATCCCCCTTTCTTCTATGCTTTTACTTTACCATTTCTGATTTTATTAGTAAAATTTATATTAATTATATTATTGATAAGAAATTTTTATGGAGGGGTTTCAAATGGATGAGGCTTTAAGAACGTATATCCGTGTGGTGGAATTGCAGAGTTTTACAAAAGCAGCTGAAGAATTACACATTTCTCAACCGGCAGTATCTTTGCAATTAAAGAAGTTAGAAGAGACTTACGAAACGGAGCTTATATACCGGCAAGCGAAAAAGTTTATTTTAACAGCTACGGGAGAAATGCTCTACCACCGGGCAAAACAATTAGAAGGTTTGTATAAACAAGTGGAGGATGAAATTAGTTTGTATCACCACCATTTAAAAGGGCGATTGCGGATTGGTGCAAGTTTTACGATAGGGGAGTATTATTTGCCGGCGCTGATTACAAAATTTCATGCGCGTTATCCAGATATTACCATCGAGTTAATTGTTGAAAATACAGCTAAAATTGCCGATAAAGTCGAACTACTTCAAGTGGATACGGGGCTTATCGAGGGGCAAGTGAGCAAGAAAGATTTGGCGATAAGTGCTTTTGCGAATGACGAAATGTGCATTGTTGGACGGGCAGATGGTTCACTTGCAGAAATCGAGCAAGGCGCTACTTGGATTGCGCGAGAAGAAGGTTCCGGAACGCGTGAATATTTGGATCATGTATTGAGTACAAGTGGCTGGAATGTTACTGAAAAAGTTGTTGCTTGGAGCAATATGGCGGTCAAACAAATGGTGCTTGAAGGCATGGGGTATACGGTTATTTCAAGATGTGTCGTTAAAACAGAAATTGCAGAAGGGAAATTACGCGTTTTTAATGAGGCCGGCAGCTTGATGCGTAAATTTTCAGTATTGAAAAATAAACAAAGACTGGAAAATCGGATTGCGGAAACCTTTTTAACATTTTTAAAGGAAAATCAGTAAATAAAACTAGCTTTTTAACAGGGGAGTGATTACAATGAGGAAGAATACATTTTAGAAGGGGAGAAGTAATGAAAGAATATTTTATAGATCGTTCCTATAAGGCTTCTATGGGGATTGCGAATGCGGTTCTTGTAACGCTGGGGATTGGGCTTCTTTTGCAAACAATTGGGCAGATGACAGGGATTTCGTTTCTTGTAACGGTTGGCGCGATTGGCAAGACGATGCTTATTCCGGGAATTGGTGTTGGTATTGCAATGTGTTTGCACGCGAATACGCTTGTGACGATAAGTGCGGCTGCATCTGCTGTTATTGGAGGCGGGGCGGTAGTGACTTTGGCTGGTGGTGGCGTTGGTATTACTAGCGGAGAGCCGGTTGGTGCTATTTTGGCCGTTATTGTGGCGGTTTGGACTGGGAAACGGGTTACTGGCAAGACGAAATTTGATATGATTTTAATTCCAGGTGTTTCACTTTTGGCAGGCGGACTGAGTGGTATTTTATTTGCAAAAATTATGGCACCGATTTTAGCTTCTGTAAGTCTTGGGATTAGTTCATTAATTGGTGGTTCGCCGCTGATTTCATCGATGGTTATTGCTTTTGTGTTTGGATTACTTATTCTTAGTCCGGCTTCATCTGCTGCGCTCGCGATTGCGCTTCAACTTGATCCAACAGCAAGTGCTGCGGCATTGATTGGTTGCTCGGTACAATTCGTGTCATTCGCGGTGTTAAGTTATCGGGATAATAACTGGGGTGCGTTTTTTGCCCAACTTATCTGTACGCCGAAATTACAAACACCTAATATTATTAGAAAACCTAGTTTAATGTTAGTACCGTTACTGACGACGCTGATTGCTGGACCTCTTGGCGTGATGGTATTTCATATTCAAGCCGCTAGTGAAGTTGCAGGTCTCGGCTTATGCGCCTTTGTTGCACCACTTTATTTAATAGCAAATTACGGATTCAGCACACTTGCTGCTTTTATTTTGGTAGCAGTTGTCTTGCCAGGTGTTATTGCACTTATTGTCAGACCAATTCTACTTAAAAAGGAACGCCTCAAAACAGGTGATTTAACGATTGAATTGCAGTAGAACAGTATAAAAGTAGGGCTTTTAGGCTCTACTTTTTATATTGGAATTTTAGATAAGCTTATGCTATGATTTATTGTGATGACAATAATACAATTAGAGAGGGAAGACTAAAAATGGTTAGAAAGTTGAATAAGATGAATGACGCGTCCCCACTCTATGCACAAATAGCGGATGATTTACGCGGGAAAATTCAATCAGAAATTTGGCAAGCCGGGGATAAAATTCCACCCGAGCTTGATTTATGTGAGCTATACAATGTCAGCAGAATTACCGTACGAAAAGCAATAGATGAGCTCGTTCGCGAAAATTTGCTATATAGAGAACGCGCGAAAGGAACCTTTGTGCGCGACTGGGAAGAACCAGAAGATGAGCATTTTACGTTAGTGCGTAGTTTTACGAATGAAATGAAAGAACTTGGGAAAAAAGCGGCGACATTGCATGCAGAAGTTGAAGTAATACAAGCGGATAAAAAAATTGCGATGCAGCTGGGGTTAACCGTTGGGGATAAAGTTTTACAAATTAAACGTTTGCGCGGAACAGCAGATCTTGCTTTTGCTCTTTTTGTTAGTGTGATACCGTTTAACCAAGATTATTCGCTTAAAGCAGAAGATTATTACGGTTCTTTTTATGAATATTTGAAAGGATTTGGTATTGTCGTTAATCAAGAGAAGGAATATATCGAAGCGATGTTGCCCAACCGTGAAGTTCAGGATGCTCTTGCAATCGATAAACAGGAGCCAATTTTAAAAAGAGTACGGATGACGAAACAAAAAGAAAGTGATTTTAGAGAATACAGCGAATGCTTTTATGTAGGAAAGCATTATCGATATTATATTGATTTTGAATAAAAAGAAGCCTATCAACATTTGAATTGATAGGCTTCTTATTTCTATAGATTACGTACAAATGCTTGAATAACAGCAACTTCTTCACGATCGCTTGTATTTCTAATTTGATAAGTTCCAATAATCGCAGGAACGATAAATGTTTCTCCGTAATGTACTTCAAATGGTGCAAAGGAGTCATCGATACTTTCAACCATAGCGCTTGTTCCTTCTACCAAATTGAGCATATTGACACTTTCATTTGTGTGGACGGTAACTGTTTCTTTAAACCAGTGGCGGTGGGTTTCGATAAATTCTAATTCATGCAAACCAGTGCGCTCTACTTTTGAAGTATTATCTTCGTGTAAAGTTTCAAATTGGTTTATTAAATTCTCTTTTACCCAGTTTGTGTCGCGGTCAAGTTGTAAGTTTTCTTTGCCGTGCGCTAAATGAACGGGGCGGGGCATGCCGTCGAGGCCTGTTCGTTCCCAGTCCCACAGTTTAAACGTGAAAATATAAGGAGTTGCGCTAATTTCTAAAACAACGGTGCTTGGGCCGCCGCAATGAATTGTTCCAGCAGGGATTAAGATGTGGTCGTGTTTTTTTACAGGGAAAACGTTAATATATTTTTCATCAGGAAAACGGTAATTTCCTTCAGCGGCTTTTTCTAAATCGGTCATAATCGCTTCTTTTGTTGTGCCTTCTTTTGTTCCAAGGTAAACAGTGGAATCGTTATCTGCTTCTAAAATATAGTAACTTTCATCTTGTGTATAATGAATGCCGAACTTATCTTGCGCATATTCTACTAAAGGATGGACTTGCAGACTCAAATTGCCCCCGCCAACAGTATCGAGATAGTCGAAACGAATCGGGAATTCTGTACCGAAACGACTATGCACTTTTGGTCCAAGCAATTCATTTGGAAAATGGTTGACTACGTTGGTGGAAGGGACTTCAATTCGAATATCTCCAAAACGCATATATAGACTATTTTCTTCGGGAACGCCGTCAAATGCCCAACCGTAATTGTCGGCAGCTGGATCAAGTCCAAAATTATGTTTCATCCACTGGCCGCCCCAAACACTTGCATCGAAGTAAGGGACTACTCTAAATGGGGCTTTGGAAACTTGTTTTAAGCCATTTCGATAATCTTCTCCGCGTACCATTTTGGGTTCATTTTTTTTATTTGTATCAAGTAAGAAGTCTACTTGTTGATAGAGTTTTTTCTTTTGACGATCAGCCATACGCCATTCAAAGAAATAGCCACGTTTAAATTTACGAAGTGCATCTTCATCTGTATTGTTTGCTTTCCAATTAGGCTTATTCTCTCCGCGGTAACGGCACTGGATTTCCCAACGTGCTAAATCGGCATAAATTAGGATGTCAGGGTTTGGAGCTATTACGGTTGCTCCCGTTCCATAAACAATGGTGAGTCCTTTACTAGCAGCAATTTCAGCTTGGATTTTTGCGAGTTTTTCTTTTGGATAAAATTCGCTCACTTCATAATGGGACATAATACCAAACACCCGGTCATCTGTTAAATGAGCTTGAATCATTCTGGTAACTTCTTCATTATTTAATGCCCATTCATCCGCGAAGATAGCGTTCTCGACGGGTAATAACGGTAGTAGTTCGGAAGCAATTTCTTCATTTCTCGTTCCTGGATAGCATTCAATGGCAATAATCAATTTTTCTTGTTTCTTTTTTTCAATGGCAGCTCGTAACTCCGCAGCAATATCTTTGTAACCCGCCCAAGCACCATCAAATTGGTGGATATTCACTTCGGGTGCTAAATCGTACGTGGTCAAAACGATCACTCCTTGTTTATATTGTTATTACAATATAAATATAACATTGTAAATCTCATTTGTCATTACAATCTATTGTCTATTTTTGTTATAACAATACAAGGGCTTTTGTAACGTAATGGACACATTTTTTTAGGAAAAGCCATATCTATATGAAATTTTTTCGTGTAAAATATAACATTGAAAGCAATAAAATTTAAAGAGGTTCAAATTATGGAAAAAAGTGGATTTGTTGCAGATCCGATTTACGGAGAAATCAAGAATGAGATAATGGCTAACACTTTGGAAAGTGGCGAGAAAGTGGATATAGACGACATCATGAAACGATTTCAGGTCAGCAAACGAGTAGCTTTTAGTGCGCTTCATTGTTTACATAAAAGTGGTATATTATGCAAAAACAGCGGAGGAAATGGTTTTTCAGTTGCAGTGAATAGTGAAGCCCAGCATCGCGAAAAATCACGAGTAAAGTTAGCTTTTTTTCATCTGAATTATGCGGTACAGAAACTACAAGAACAAGACGCAGAAATTTGCGCAACATGCCTTCGTAAAGAGCTAGTATATATCAAACTGGCTGTTGCGGAACAAGATACAGATGTATTTATTAATCATGTGAAAAACTTTTATGCTTGTATGATTCACTATACTGAAATGCCGGCGATGGAGAAAAATATCGATATTCTTAGCCAAACGCTGCGAAATATGAAAAACATGAATGAAAAGCCGCTTTTTGAAGATTTTACGATGGACGTGACAGAGACCTTAGAGGAATTAGTGACACATCTAGAAGCAAAAGAATTTGAAAAATGCCACTTGGTCATTCAAAGATTTTACGATAAAAATATTTCAATCTTTTTTTCAGAATCAAAAAACCCCGTATGACAATTTTCGTCACGCGAGGTTTTTCTTTTCGGATGAGCTTGTCTTGCCACTCATCTGATGGGCCGGACCATGTCTGGATGTTTCTGAATAAACATACAACAATCGGAAAACGGTGAGGCATTTTCAAACAAGTAGGCGAATTACTTGTCTTGCTACTTACTTCTCAAGATATTCTAACTTACGAATAAATGAGCGCCCGTAACTTGCTTAAATAGTGGCCATGAATGATACGATACTTTATTCGCTTATTTACCAATGTAGTGAGGCTAATAATATTGATAAACGAGCGACGTAACGAAATTCCGTCTTCCTACAACTAAGTTAGCGTAAAGTCCTTGACGCGGCGTATACTCCTCGCCTTCCTCCTGTCAGCTAACCGTAGCTGTTTGACACTTACAATCCTTCACCAGACGTTTTGCCGGCATATGACAAAGCTGAGAAAAAAATCAGCTTGTACACCAAGTTTTTGTCATTCGCATCACCTTTTATTTGTTCGTTGTACTCTATATATAACCGTTCTAAAAAAATGTAAACGCTTTATCCATAAAATGATTATAAAGTCATAGTTTGGATTTTAGGACAGGCCTTTTGTCAGAGGAAATAAGCCATTAAAATATCATCGACAAATTCACCTTGAATAATAAATTCTTTTTCGAGCAAGCCTTCTTGTTTAAAGCCATTTTTTTCATAAAAGTGAATTGCTTTTTGATTAATTGATAGAACGCGTAAGGAGATTTTAATGTAGCCTTTTTCGCGAGCAACTTCTTTCATTTTGTCCATTAAAAGTTGACCGATACCGGCACGCTGGAAGTCAGGATGGACAGCGATATCGATTTCTACTACGTGTTTATTGGACGCGAGTGGGATAGGCGACTTATAGCCAAGAATCCCAACGACTTTATCCTCCGTTACGACAACTATTTTGGAACCAGGAGGGCATTTAAGTAAAAAGTCTGCCTCACTATCAAAATGAATATTGCCGGGTGTTGTTCCCGGCGTCCAAACTAAATGTTCTAATTCAATCATAGAAGCAGCATCTTCGCGCTTAGATAGTCTAATTTGCATAAAATTTACCAACTTTCTTTATTTTCTTTTTGCATAGGATAGCGAGGTTTTCCATGTTTTCCACAAGCCGTCGTTGCTGTATAGCAGGACATTCCCTTGATAAAGGCGGACTGTGAGGAAAAAGGCGCCGATAACGCTCGCAAGTAAAATGGCGAGTGAACTAAAGATACCAATAGTTGAAACGGATAATAAGTCCATTCGCGCTAGCATCATCATTGGTGAGAAGGTCGGAATATACGAACCAATGATAACAAGCATATTGTCTGGTGCATTAGCTGCTGCAATCGATCCCCAGTAGCCGATAATAGCGAGAATCGTCATCGGATAAATAAACTGCGCAACGGTTTCGACATTTGGGACCATCGAACCAATCATTGCTGCGAGTAAAATATATAACAATAAACCTAGAATAACAAATAGTAAATTTAGCACAAGGTAATATGCTGGGAAAACGGCAATTTGATCTAATACATTTTGAACCATTTCGGTGTTGCGACCAGCAATCAGAACGACCGCACCACAAATGACATAAAAACCAATTTGCGTCAGAAGCATGAAAATAATCGCTGTTAATTTGGCGAATAAATGTGTTGTTGCTGAAACGCTGGATAAAATAACTTCCATAATGCGTGTGCCTTTTTCTGTAGCGATTTCCGATGCAACAATGTTTGCGTAACTCATGACGAAAATGAAAATAACTAGTGTTAAAACGAGTACGGCTGCACTCATAACATCTTTTTCATGGTTAGTGAGCTGGTTGTTGGACTCTAAATCATTGGTTACTGAAACTGGAGAGGTAATCGACTGCAATTGCTCATTGGTGATTTTATAGGCAGCGGCCTTTTCGGCGATTTTGGTAGCTGTAAGATCTTCTGTTAAACGCGTAATTACGTCTTGTCCAGCTGTTTCTTGGGTTGTATAAACCGCGCCAACTGTATCATTTTCTTGCGTAATTGTGACAAATCCGTCTATTTTACCGTTTTTCAAAGCGGACTGGGCGGCTTTTTTGTCGTTGATGTCTGTATTTACGTTGAAATGGTTTTTGTCCGCAGCTAAGGCTTTGGCAAAAACTGGATCATCAGACAGCACCACGATTTTCGTGACGTCGCTAGTAGAATCAAAGTAATCCACCATTTTCGGAATGCCCGCGATGAGTGCGGCGATTAAAACGGGAAATAATAGCGAAATTAAAAATGATTTGGTTTTCACACGTCTTTTATAAACTTGCTTCGTTATCACCCAAAATTTACTCATGCGACTCACCAGCCTTCCATTTGAAAATTTCTTCAAGCGTTGGAGCTTGGAGGCTGAATGTCTGGATGAAACCATCTTTTGTCACATAGTCAAAAATTTTCTCGGCATCTGCTTCATTTGCGATTTCAAGTTGAAGAACGCCATCACGATGCTTCTCTACATGTAATACTTCTGGTAAAGCAGCTAGTTCCTCCGCGGTATGCTTGGATTCAATCAAAATCCGTTTGCGGCCGAATACTGATTTTACAGATTCCGTCGTCCCTTGAAGCACGACATTTCCTTTTTTCAACATTAAAAGGGAATCACAAAGCTCCTCGACATTTTCCATACGATGGCTGGAGAAAATAATCGCCGCTCCAGAGGCACGTAAATCAAAGACAAATTTCTTCAAAATCTCTGCATTAACAGGATCGAGTCCGCTAAATGGTTCATCTAAAATAACTAGTTTAGGTTGGTGGATAATTGTGCTTAAAAGCTGGATTTTCTGTTGATTTCCTTTGGATAGCGTTTTAATTAAGTCTGTTTTTTTGCCGACAATTTCGGCGCGTTCAAGCCAATCATCTATTTCTGCTTTGATTTTTTGTTTTGGATATCCTTTTAATTCAGCAAAAAATATCAGTTGGTCTTCAATCGTCACATTCGGATATAAACCGCGCTCTTCAGGCAAATAGCCGATAATGTTTGGATCAATTTTACTTACTTCTTTGCCGTTCCAAGTGATTTTCCCAGAAGTAGCTTCTAAAAAATGCAAAATAAGTCGAAAAGTAGTTGTTTTACCAGCGCCATTTTGTCCGATTAATCCGAGTATTTTCCCTGGTTCTACTCGAAACGATACATCATTAACCGCGACTTTAGTTCCAAAATTTTTCGTAACATTATGTAGTTCAAGCGTCACAAGAGCACCCCTTTCTAAATTCTTCCCTTTTTTATTATACGGTTTTACAGCGGGATTGTCTTGTTGGAAGTAAATCGACGCAACAATTGTTTTTTCACAAACTTTGCCAAAAAATTGTCTAGTGTAGTGGACATAACTTAGTGTAACCGTTTTCTTTTATTTGTGTATAATAGAGCGTAGAGGGAGGTGATGAAATGCTTCTTACCCAAACGGAGCGTGCATTAATTA
This sequence comes from Listeria cossartiae subsp. cossartiae, assembly GCF_014224155.1. Classification (GTDB taxonomy): domain Bacteria; phylum Bacillota; class Bacilli; order Lactobacillales; family Listeriaceae; genus Listeria; species Listeria cossartiae. Next base: position 174,898 of record NZ_JAASUI010000005.1, read on the forward strand.
ACTTGTTCTTAACGAAAAACGATTTTTTGACAGCAAAGCAACTAGCTGAAATTCTTGACGTTTCCTCTAAAACCATTTACCGCAAGATTAAAAACATCAATGCCACGACAGAAGAAAAAGATATCATTATATCTGAAAAAGGGCGTGGTTTTAAACTAGATTACAAGGCATATATTCAAGCGAAGTTAGAAACAACAAGCGATATTTTCGGTTATACACCAACAGAAAGACGAGAAAAAATTTTACTCCAAGTGCTATTTAAGTCTCCTAAATATTTAGATGTAACGGCGCTATATGAAGATTATTATGTTGGCTATAATTCAATCAAAAACGATTTTGCCCTTTTAAATCAATCTATCGAGAAATATGATTTAGCTCTTGAGAAACGGCAAAAAGAAATCCGGGTTGTTGGTACAGAAGAACACATTCGCACCGCAATTAATGAAGTGATTAATAACATTGATTTATCAAGCTACGATGATTTGAAAACGGAATATAGCGACCTTAATAAAGCCGATGTTCAGTTTATTGTTAGGCAGATGGAAATGATTGAAAGCAAACTGCGGATTAACATTCCGTATCCATACGATATTAATATTTTTTCGCATCTGTATATTTTAATCAATCGGTTTCGCCAAGGAGTAGTGGAAGATTTTAACGAAAGTGATGACGCTTATATTGTGACGAATGAAAAACTGCATACGATTGCAGTAGAAGCCATTGAAGCAATCGAACGATATTTAAAAATGACATTACCAAAGCGGGAAATCTTTCATTTTTTACAATATTTGATTTCGTCTCGTTTTAATCATGAAATCGAATTAGTTCCGAGCAATGTTTTACCTATCGTGGAGGAAATGACTGATTTTTATATCGATCAAGTGGCTGCTAAAATCAATATGCCGATTAATAAAAAACAACTGAAAATCGAATTGCTCAGCCATATGAAGCCGATGGTTAACCGAATGAATCATCAAATTAATATTAAAAACAACTTGTTAAGCGATATTAAATTAGAATACGGCAAGTTGTTTGAAATCATCAAAGCAACAGCCCGCGATGTGGCGAAAACCTTTAAGTTGAATACGATATCAGATGATGAAGTTGGCTATATCACAATATATTTCGCAAAGCACATGGAAGCGTCCCCGTTAGTTAAGCGAATTATTATCATGTGTTCAAGCGGCATTGGAACGTCCGAACTTTTAAAAGTAAAGGTTCAAAAAGCTTTTCCTGATGTCGAGATAGTAGACGTTTTATCATCCACTAGATACAAAAATAGCTTGCAAGACTATCAGAATATTGATTTTATTCTAACAACTATTCATGCGGAAAGTAACAAGGAAATCCCGTCGCTGCTCGTTAGTGCGATGTTTACAGAAAAAGACAAAATGATGGTGAAAAAATTGATGGAAACTTTATAGGAGGCGAACCCATGGATATCCAAGAATTAGATATTAGCAAAGTAATAAGTCCGGCGCTTGTCGATTTAGACTTAGTAGCAACGACGAAATTAGAAGTAATTGAAGAATTAACCGATTTACTTGTTGAAACTGGTGCTGTAGCAGATAGAGAGACTTTTATAGCGGATGTATTGTATCGCGAAGAAGAAGGGAAAACGGGACTCGGTGAAGGTGTCGCTATTCCACATGGTAAATCAGCTAGCGTCACGAATACATCGATTGCCGTTGGACGAACGAGGAAACCGGTAGAGTGGGAGTCACTTGATGAAAAGCCAGTTAATATTATTATTCTTTTCGCTGTAAAAAATTCAGATGCTACGACAACACATATCAAGTTACTCCAAAAAGTAGCGATTTTACTCGCTGATGATGAGGTGATTGGCCAATTTCAAACTGTGCAGACAAAAGAAGACTTTATTAAATTGTTAGCTAAAAATCAGGATTAGGAGGAGCTTGGGATGAATATTATTGGAATTGCAGCTTGTACATCGGGAATCGCACATACTTATATCGCCAAGGAAAAACTAACCAAAGCCGGCATTGCGCTTGGACATTCCATCCATATTGAGACACAAGGAACAATTGGAATTGAAGACGAACTTTCCGCAGAACAAGTGAAAAATGCCGATGTGGTGATTATTGCAGCCGATATTAAAATCAGTGGAAAAGACCGTTTTAAAGGGAAACGTGTGGTTGAAATTCCGACTGATTTAGCAATTAAAGCACCAAAACAAATTATCAATAAAATAGACAACGAAATAAATAACTAGGGAGTGAATCGGTATGATGAAAAAACTGCAAATCAAAAAACATGCACTTACAGCGATTTCGTATATGTTACCGTTAGTTGTTGCCTCGGGGTTACTTATTGCCATTGGAAATTTAACAAGTGGACAGGTTATTGAAAATTATAAAGCACCTTATTCTATTCCAGATGCGCTCGTTTCTCTCGGTGTTCTCGGAATGGGCTTACTTGCGCCAGTTATTGCCGGGGCGATTGCCTATTCGATAGCAGATAGACCCGGGATTGCGCCAGGGCTCCTCATGGGGCTCATCGCCAATTCCATCGGTGCTGGTTTCTTAGGTGGGATGCTTGGCGGGTACTTAGTTGGTTATTTTATCCTTATTCTTGTTAAATATGTCAAAGTGCCAAAATGGGCGCAAGGTTTAATGCCGATGATGATTATTCCGCTTATTAGTAGTTTGGTTATCGGGCTCTTGATGTATTTTGTTGTCGGGGTTCCGATCGTTTGGGCAACAGAGGCGATGACGAGTTTCTTACAAGGCATGCAAGGAAGTATGCGATTTGTGTTTGGCGCTATACTCGGTGCTATGGCTGCCTTTGACTTTGGTGGACCTGTGAATAAAGTAGCTTCTTTATTTGCCGATGGATTACTTTTAGAAGGCGTCAAAGAACCAGAAGCTGTGAAAATTCTAGCCTCGATGGTACCGCCATTTGGAGTTACACTTTCATGGGTAGTCTCCAAGCTGATTAAAAAGAAAAAATATACCAAATCAGAAGAAGACAATATCAAAATCGCTTTTCCAATGGGAATTTGCATGATTACAGAAGGCGTTATCCCGATTGCAGCAGTCGATCCGATTCGCGTAATTATTTCTTGTACACTTGGAGCCGCGGTTGGCGGTGGACTAAGTATGACGTGGGGAATTGGTTCGCCCGTCCCATCAGGCGGAATGTTTATCGTCCCAGCGATGAATGAACCATTTTTATTCTGCTTGGCGCTACTGATTGGAACGTGTGTCACGGCAGCGATGTTGCTTATCCTGAAACGCGAGCCAACCGAGGAAGAAGAACGCATTGCAGATCAAGGGTTAGAAGAAGAAGAGGAAGTCGATTTGTCTGGAATTAAAATTTCATAAGGCGAGGAGATAAGGCAAATGTACGTTTCGATGAAAGGAATGTTAGCACGCGCGAACAAGGAGCGTTATGCGGTAATGGCGATTAATTGTTTTAATTTGGAGACAGCAAGAGCGGTTATTGATGCAGCGCAAGAACTTCGGGCACCAATCATCATAGATTTACTTCAAGATCATTTAACAAGTCACCTTGGAAGTCGATTTTTAACACAGCCGATTATAAAAATGGCAGAAGAAGCAAGCGTGGAAGTAGCGATTAATTTAGATCACGGGCAAGATGTGGCAATAGTAAAGCAATGTTTAGCAGACGGTTTTTCAAGTGTAATGATGGATGCGTCCAGTTATCCATATAAAGAAAACGTTGCAATTACGAAAAAAATGGTCGAGTTTGCGGAGGCTTTTAATGCGAGCGTCGAGGCGGAAGTTGGTAATATTGGCGCGGTGATGGGGGATAATTATACGAACCAAGACATGTACACCAATCCCAAAGTGGCAATTGATTTTGCAAAACGAACGGGAATCGACGCATTAGCTATTTCATATGGTTCTTCCCACGGCGATTATCCAGAAGGTTTTACGCCAGCTTTTCAATTTGATATTGTGCGCGAAATTAAAGCTGCAACAAACATGCCGCTCGTTTTGCACGGTGGATCTGGTTGCGGGGCGGAAAATATCCGCGAATCCGTTCGACTTGGCATTAATAAAATCAATGTCGGCTCAGATTTTATGAAAGCGCAAGCCAATAAAATAAAAACGACATTACAAGAAAACCCAGCGATTAACTATGTCGACCTCATTCATGAAACAATAAAGGCTGGCAAAGAAGCTGTGCAGTATTATATTCAACTATCCGGTTCAACCGGAAAATCACTTTAAAAGGAGAAATGTAAACATGTTAGTAAATATGAAGCAATTATTAGAAGTAGCCAAAGAGAATAAATTCGCGGTAGGAGCATTTAATGTTGCAGACAGTAACTTTTTACGCGTAGTAGTAGAAGAAGCCGAAAAAAATAATGCTCCAGCAATTATCGCCGTGCATCCAACAGAATTAGATTTTACAAAAGATGATTTTTTCCAATATGTTCTTGCGAGAATTAAAAATAGCCCGGTTCCATTTGTGCTTCACTTAGATCACGGCGATAATATGGCTGACGTGATGCGAGCGGTGCGTTGCGGTTTTAGTTCCGTGATGATTGATGGGTCGTTATTACCTTTTGAAGAAAATATTCGAGTAACAAAAGAAGTCGTTGATGTTTGTCATAAGCTGGGCGTTTCGGTTGAAGGCGAGCTTGGGACTATCGGAAAAACGGGAAATAGCATTGAAGGCGGCGTCAGCGAGATTATTTATACAAAACCTGAAGAAGCGGAAGAATATATTAGCCGTACGGGTGTAGATACGCTAGCAGTAGCGATTGGAACAGCTCACGGTATTTATCCGAAAGACAAAGAGCCCAAACTAAGACTGGATATTTTAAAAGAAATACAAGCTTTGGTAAATATCCCTCTCGTGCTTCATGGCGGTTCTGCAAATCCAGATGCCGAAATTGCTGCAGCAGTCGAAATTGGCATTCAAAAAGTGAATATATCGAGCGATTATAAATACGCCTTTTATAAGAAATGTCGTGAAATCCTCAGCACAACAGAACTTTGGGATGCGAATGCAATTTACCCAGACTGCATTGATGCCGCAAAAGAAGTTGTGAAATATAAAATGGGATTATTTCAATCGATTGGTCAAGTGGAGAAATACCAACAAGCAAAAACACCAGCTTGGCGAAGTGAACTAATGTAACTTAAAAAACTAAGAGCGTAAATAGCTCTTAGTTTTTTTGTGCTTTTATAAGCGGGATATCTGTCTCAATTAATTGTTGAAGCTTCTGGACATCGTTAATGCGCCAGGGCTTTTTTTGTGATTCCAGAATTCCTTCTTCACGTAAATGTCCTAGCACTTTAGACGTGTAACTCTTAGAAGTATTAGCATGATCCGCAAGTATTTGATAGGTTAAAAATTCTGGAAGTTCTACTACTTTTTCAGAAATACGCAAACCAAACTCAATCAGCGTGTTTAAAGAATAATAAATACTTTCCCGAGAAGTCAGTTTCTCTTGATAAGCGATAGTATAAAATCTTCTCCTAGTTTCCGCTAATTGATGAAGCATAAGATAATTTCGCGGATCTTCAAACTCCATCATATTCTTAAAGAAACCAATATCAATTTTCCACCACACGACATCTGTGAGAGCAACCATCATCATGTGCTGAGGAATATCCTCGGTATAAACAGGCAAATAAGGAAACGCGCCTTTCGATAATATATAAGAAAAATCACGTGGCTCAAATGTTAATTTCATAAAACCTTCTTCTATTATATAGATATGTTTTCGTTGCTTAGTGGATGCGATAATCGTTTTTTGTGGGAGCCTTTCCTGTATACAGTGTTTATTAAAGCTCGGATTTTTCTTAAGTAGCATGAGTACATTATCTAATGAAGCAAATTGATCTAACGTTTCTTTTAAATACATACCGATTCCCCCTATGCCCTTTGATTCCCGCAAACTTAGAGCATAAAACTTATTCTCCCAGTAGAACATTTTTGCGAAAATATGAGCAAAGAAGAACAAAATCATGAATTAGAAACTTTCACAAATAGTACAAAATATCGCGATAATCAATAGAAAGTAGAAGCTTTGCTTCAAAAAAGGTACTAAGGAAGGTACCATTTTCACTTAAATAGTGTCCGAAAAAATTTTAATGAAAAGTTGGCGAAAGGTGGCTCAGCTTATAATAGAAGTATCAAAAGAAACTTACACAATAATTTATAATGTGAGTAAATTTCAATTGTGACAAAAAAGTCAAAAATAGTTAGGTAAAGTAGGAAGTTTTGTTTTTTTGTTGGGTTCCTTTTAAAAGTGTTTGGTAGTATCATCACTTGTAAGAAGCCACTCATCGCATTATAAAACTATTTGCTAATAACACAAAATAGAAATGAGATGACAATAAATGCAATCCGTATTTGAAGATTTGTATAGTAAAAAAATTTTGGAAGAAGAATTTGGTTATGCTAGCTTCTTGCAAACTTTAATCGATAACAAAATCCCTTATAAAAAAATAAAGATGCCGACCAACATGATTTTACTAACTGAAGATACGATAAATACCAAGGTTTATTTTATTGAAAAAGGGATTGTTTCATTAGAGAAGAATAAAAATGTAATAAGTTTTTTAGGTTCAAACCAAATTGTTGGATTAAATGATTATTTCATGGCCGAAGCAAATGTATATACGGCTAGAGTTATCGAAACAATTACAGCATATGAATTTGATAAAGAAGATATAATTTGCTCGATTATTGGGATGCAAGAGGGGTGGCTCTATTTATATCTTAATAATCGAAATCACGAAAATGTACTAATCGAAAAATGCAATCTAATGCGTGGTAATGGGGAAAGTCGCTTGAAAGATTCTTTAGAGCAATTGGGAATTTTTTTTGGTGTTGAAAAAGAAGGTATGCTTCGTATTCCGAAATGTTTCACACGAAAAATTATTGCTAACTATTCTAACCTGTCCGTACGTTCAGTCACACACCTATGCAGAAAGTTGATAGAATCAGGATTTTTAGCAGAAAATTCGAAGTCTTTTGTTTTGTTGAACAGATATGAAAGTCCGTGCGGAAGAATAAAGTCCACAGCAACAGCCCCTTAGCCATACTTAGAAAAAAGATAAACTATTTAGTAAAATGGTTTATTTTTTGCTTTATAAAGGAGAAAAGTAGGCATTAAAAAAACAAGCAAAGTAATTACTTTGCTTGTTCATTAAGGATGAGCCGTGCTGGGTTCGAACCAGCGACCCTCTGATTAAAAGTCAGATGCTCTACCAACTGAGCTAACGGCTCTAAATATGACTGGGCTAGCTGGATTCGAACCAGCGCATGACGGAATCAAAATCCGTTGCCTTACCGCTTGGCTATAGCCCAATAATAG